>JAITJA010000041.1 GCA_031279175.1 Odoribacteraceae bacterium | reverse complement strand
CCTCCCGCGCGGCCTCCGAGACCTCCTCCAGGAGCATTTCATGACGCGACCAGCGACGGTCAGCGCCGTCCGGGAAGGACGCGACGGGACCGCCAAGCTCGCCATCGCGCTGCACGACGGGCAGCTCGTCGAGATGGTGATCATCCCGGCCGGGGAGAGGGCCACCGCGTGCCTATCGACGCAGGCCGGGTGCAAGTTACGGTGCGATTTCTGCGCCACCGGCACGCTCGGGTTCGCGCGCGATCTCGAGGCCGCCGAGATCTTCGACCAGGTCGTCATCGCGCGAAATTACCTCGAGCAACGGGGCGCGCTCCTCGCCAATATCGTCCTCATGGGCATGGGCGAACCGCTCCTCAATCTCGATAACGTCCTCGCCGCCATGCAACGAATTACCTCGCCCGACGCGCTCGCCATCTCTCCCTACCGCGTCACGCTCTCCACTGCCGGCATCCCTGCCGGTATCCGTCGCCTCGCCGACGAACGCGTCCGCTTTAATCTCGCGATCTCCTTGCACTCTGCCGTCAAGGTGACGCGCGACCGCCTCATGCCCGTCAACAAGGCCTACCCGCTCGAGGCGCTCTCCGACGCGATCGCTTATTTCGTCAAGAAAACCGGCACGCGCCCGACAATCGAGTACCTCCTCCTCGACGGCGTCAACGATACCCCCGGGCAGGCCGAGGCCCTCGCCCGTTTCTGCCGCGCGTTTCCCGTGAAGGTCAACGTCATCGAGTATAACCCCGTCGACGGTAGCCCCTACCGGAAGTCCGCGCCGGAGGTACGCGATCACTTCGTCCGTTTCCTCGAAAACAAGAACATGGTCGTGAACACCCGGCGCTCCCGCGGCGAGGACATCGACGCCGCGTGCGGTCAGCTCGCCAATAAATCCCGCCGAGATAGATGAGACTATTGCTATTGCTCCTCCTCGCGCCGCTCGCCGGCGTCGCCGCCCCCGGCGATAGCATCGTCCGCGTCACCGTCGTCGACGCGTCTACCCGTCCCCTCCTCGGCGTGCACGTCATCCATAAACGCTCCTCGCGCCTCCTGACCACTACCAGTATCGACGGGTATTGTTTCCTCAACGCGAGCGCGCTACAGGCCGGTGACTCGATACAATTCCAGTGCATCGGCTTCAGGACGGGCATCCGGGCGATAGACGACGTCGCGCGCGAACCGCTGGTGGTCATGGAGGAGATCGCGTACGAGCTGCCGGGGGTCGTCGTCCGCTCCAGCCCCGCGCGAAGTCGCTTGCTCCCACCGGGTGAACTGCTCGAGCGCGCCGCGAGGAAGCTCGGGAAATTGCCGCGCTCTACCCTCCCGTATTGCAATTTCTTCGGCAGCGCCCGCTACGAGAAGATCACCGAGTACGCCCGTCGCGCCGTCGAGTATCGCCGCGAACATGGTTATTATTTTACCTCCGGGAACGTCGCGCCCGTCGACCTGTGGGACGCGCGTTTTTGCTCTTATTTTCTTCCCGTCCACGTGGCCCGCTCTTGTAACCTGACCAATAACGGTCGCGATCCCCTCGATCCCGTCTACATGACGACCAACGAGGCGCGCTTCGACGCCGGCACGCGGAAGGTGTTCACGCTCCTGCGCGCCGTGCAGCTCCACGGGCCGCTCTTCTCCGGGACAAGGAATTACGAGATCGTGCCCGTCGAGACGAATCCAACGGTCTATCGCTATCGCTTCCAGACGCGCGCCGGCGCTTATCCCGACAAGACGCGGATCACTTGCCGGGGCACTCTTACTATTGATTATGAACGACAGGAAGTGGATTCGATCACGTTCGATTATATCGATTACCAGCTCTACCGGCAACCCCTGCTCGGCGAGCAGTCGCGTCTCTCCGCGCCGTTCTCCACGCGGGCCGTGATCACGCTCGCGCACGATGATAACGGGAAGGCGCGCTTCGCCTCTTGTCTACAGGAGACGCGTTGGAAATATGACCTGAGTGAAGAGTTCGTGCTGGTCGAGCAGCCTTCTCGCCTCGATCCCGCCCGCGGGGAGCTCGTCGAACGGGAGGCCTTTCGCTGTGACGATTACCGCCCCGTCCCCCGTTCTCTCCGCGATCGCGAGACGCGCGCGTGGATTCATGCCGTCCAGCGGAATCCCGCGGGGAAATATGATTCCCTGCTCTTTCGCCGCCTCGTCCCACTGCTCGATGACGCGCGGGCCATCGCCGATCTCTCCCGCTTCAAGCCGGTCGAGGAGCAGTTCCGCGAGCTCTCGAATGAAAGTTATTACCCGGAAAACCACCTCAGGGGGTTTAACGGCGTGGTCACGCGCGACGGTAACTCCTACCGGGAGAGCATCGACCGGGTTCGACGACAACTCTTGGCGCTATTTCCTCCCCTACCCGTCGACGAGTAAACCGGTCACGGCTCGATGATCAGGCGAAACCCGGAGCCGTGCACGTTCTCGATCTTGATGGCGGGATCGTCCTTGAAATACTTGCGGAGCTTCGTCACGTAGACATCCATGCTCCTGGCGGTAAAATAGTCATTCATGCCCCAGATCTCCACCAGCGCCTTCTCCCGCTGGAGCAGCCCGTCCCGGTGATAATAAAGCATTTCCAGCAGGCGGGCCTCCTTTGGGGTAAGCTTCGTGACCTCCGTCCCGGTCGTGATGGTACGCAATTCGGTATTGAACTCGTAATTCCTCATCTGGATTAACTTGGGACGCGCCTCCGTGTCGTCGGGCTTGCTACGGCTCAGGATTGCCTTGATTTTAAATATCAACAACTCCGAGTCGAACGGCTTCACGATATAGTCGTCCGCCCCGGTCTCGTACCCTTGTTTCATGTCCTCTTTCAGGCTTTTCGCCGTGATATACACGAACGGGATCGAGGGATCGATGGCGCGGATTTTCTTCCCCAGCGTGAACCCGTCCATGTTGGGCATCATGACGTCGAGGAGGCACAGGTCAAACTTGTCTTTCCGGAAAGCCTCGAAGCCAAGAATACCGTTCGAACAATGAACAACCTCGTAGTCGGAGAGTTCAAGGTATGATTTCAGTACCGACCCGAAACAGGGGTCATCCTCTACTAAAAGTATTTTATGTCCCATCTCATGAATTTTTAGTTGTTATTCTATCTTGTCTACTTTGAAAATGATCTCTACCAGCGTGCCTTTCCCCTTCTTGGAAGTCAGGCGGATATCACCACCGTGCAGCAGGACGATGGACTTGACGTAGCTTAACCCCAGCCCGAAACCTTTCACGTTATGCACGTTCCCGCTCGAGACGCGGTAAAAGCGCTTGAAGACTTTCTGCTGGGACTCCTTGGGTATCCCGATACCGTGATCCTGGACGCCGATGATGAATTCACTGGCGGCGCGGCGCGTGAAAACGAGGATATTGATACCGGCGGGGGAGTACTTGATGGCGTTGTCTATCAGGTTGCACACGGCGTTGAACATGTGTACCTCGTCGACCGACATGACGTGACTGCCAGGGAGGAGGGCGTGGCGCAGTTCACCTCCGGCGTTCTCCACCTGCAGGCGAAAGTGCTGGACGGCGTCGCGGACGAGCAGGTTCATGTCGACAGGCAACTTCTTGAGGTGCACCTCGCGACGGTCGAGCTTGGCCTGGATGAGGATGCGCTCGACGTACTTGTCCATGCGGTCGTTCTCGCTTTTGATCATGGAGTTGAACTCCAGGATGCGCGCCTTGTCGTTCAACACCTTCTCTTTCTCTATCGCGGCGGTAGCCAGGGCGATAGTGGCCAGCGGGGTTTTGAACTCGTGGGTCATGTTATTGATGAAGTCATTCTTGATCACGGAGAGCGTCTGCTGGCGCGTGATCACGACGATGGTGACGATAAATACCGTCATCAACCCGATGATACAGAAGGCCGATATGATATACATCCAGAGCATGTTCTCGTATATCAACGAGTCGATGGAATCCGCCGAGTCGAAGGTCACGCCGAGGTAAAACTCGTTGTTCGCCGACTCGACTTTCGGGAATACTTTCTCGTAGTAGAAGCCCCTGGCGTGCCCTCTCGTCACCCGCTGCAGGATCTCTTTCTCGCTCGTCAGCTCGACGGTGAAGGGGACGCGGATATCGTTGTTCCCGAATTTCTCGCGCATGAAGGCCTTCAGGTCGATGTTCTTGTCGGCCAGCAACCGCTTCACTTTTGTCTCTTTCCCCTCTTTCTCGTTCACCAGCCCGACCAGCAGGTCGCGCGCGACCTCGTATTTCTGCCCGTTTGCCGGCAGCTCATCGTTGAGCTCGTCGGGAGTATCCACGCCGAGGTAATGCCCCAGCCATTCAAGGAGATGACTATCCACGTACCTGTCGTTCGAGTTCGTGACATTCCCGGCAAAAACCTGGAATTCGAAGAGATTATATCCTTGTCCCGTGATGGCGTTCGCGTAGATATCGCGACGGTTAAGGAAGCTGACCACCGGGTCTTCTTCCGGCTCCTCTTGCCTTACCTCGTTCGCCCGCGAGCTATCGGTGGCATTCCGGAGATCCTCCCGTATCTCCGCTTTCATCTCGCCCAGGACGCGTTTATTATCCATGTCGTCGATGAAATTCACGGTCTGGTTCAGGATATTATACACTTTCGAGCGAAACCTGTCTTCCCGCTCTTTCATGCTCGAGCGTATCCATATCCATTGCACGCTGACCACGGCAATAAACGCGACGAGCATGAAAATAGAGAGTATCCGGATAATTGTTCTACGTATCATTTCGATAGGAAAAATGGTCAGCGAATGTAAGGCTTTTCGAGCGATCGCGCAAATTTCTCCCCGCGAACGCGGTTGACGATCACCTGTCACGCGTCTACCGCCAACCGCGCGTTGTCGTCCGTCGACCACGCGCGGGCGTCCGTCGACCACGCGTGGGATACGTTTGACGTCGCGTGGGATACGGTTGACGACGCGTGGGCGTCCGTTGACCATGCATGGTCAAACGTATCTCACGCGGCGTCAAACGTATCTCACGCGACG
>JAITJA010000198.1 GCA_031279175.1 Odoribacteraceae bacterium | reverse complement strand
GCTGTTGCAAATTTGATTCTGCCCGTCCGGAATCCCGGATGGCATGAAAAAAACAGCCCGTCCGGGGTTCGGACGGGCAGTATCAACGCGACAGCAGGCGAGGCGCGCGGGGAGAGATTACCACTCCACGGGGTCGCGATTCACCGGCATGGTCATGCAACGGGCTCCGCCACCGCCGCGGGGCAACTCTGATCCCTCGAGCGTGATCATGTACTTGTCGCTCCGGGAAATGTCCACCTTGTCGCGGATCACGTCGCGGGCGGGGATGATCTCGAAGCCAGCGCGGGACATGGCCTCCACCGTGTAATTGTTGCGGGCGTACCCGATCACCTTCCCGGGGGCCAGGCAGAAGAAATTCGCGCCGCTATGCCACTGCTCGCGTTCCTGGTTCCACTCGTCCTCGCCGCCGCAGGGCACGGGTTCCAGCTCCATTCCCAGTTTTCGCAACGCGTGGATGATGCTTCGTTCCCGGCGGATACCGAGGAGACGCCCGTTATGTATTTTCACGTGCACCGTCTGGTAGGGGCCTGGATTCAGCACCAGGGGCTCGTAGACCATGCACTTGTCGCGGTCGAGGAAGGTAAAGACCATGTCGAGGTGGATGAACGACTCCGGTGAGCGCGGCAACTCCTGCACGATGATATGTTGCACCTTGTCCTCCTTTCGCTGGATGAAGTCGTACATCAGCATGTCGATTGCCCGGGAGTTCGTGCGCGCGCCCGTGCCGACGAGCAGTACATCCTCCCTGGCTACCAGCAGGTCCCCGCCCTCGATTGTTGGTTCTCGCGCGGCGTTCTCTCCTGCCGGCAGGAGGAGCGTCTTCGCGTTAAACCCGGGAGTAAAGTCGAATATTGATTGCATGATCACCGCCTCCCGTTCCCTCACGGCGTTTGCCATTCGCCCGATCAGCACCTCGTTGTTGAGACTCATGGCGGCGTCTCGCGTGAAGAAGCAATTGTGTAGCGGCCGGAGGTCGTACCAGTCCTTGTTCAGGAACTTGGTGAGCGTGTCTCGTTTCATCTCGACGCCCTCGACAAGCAGCCTGGCGAGATTCTCGGCGTTCTCGTTCATCAGCCACTCTTTCAGCGAACCTTTCGGTCCCTGCTCGGCGATAAACGGTTCGATTCGTTCCACGCGATCCAGCACTTCTTGTTTTCGCGTCTCGTCTTTCAGCACGTCGACGAGCAATTCCTTCACCTGGTAGACGCGCGCGACTTTCGCGAGCACCTTTTCGAGTTGCTCGTGTTCTTGCCTGGCGATGGAGAGGTTGAGGATATCGCTATACAGCGCGCGCGTGGCGGTTTCCGGGGTCATGTTTTCCACCTCTTCCCCGGGCGCGTGGAGGATGACGGCGTTTAGCTTGCCGATTTCCGAGCTCACGTTTACCTTGATAATCTCTGGCATGGTATTGTTTTTTTTGGTTATCGCGAATGTACGACTTCGCTCGTGATTCTTCCCGCGCGGCCCGGGCTATAATTACGCGGGAGGGAGACATAGTTATGTCCCCCTCCCGGTTTGCCGCGTTGTCTTTAGCGGAAGAGCGTTTCGAGACGTTCCGCGGCCTCGATCACCTCTTCCCTTTTCCCGAAGGCGGTGAAGCGGAAGAATCCCTCGCCGGCCTTCCCGAAGCCTGACCCGGGCGTTCCGACGACTTGCGCCTCGTTCAGCAGCCGGTCGAAGAACTCCCAGGAGGAGAGTTCTCCCGGCGTTTTCACCCAGAGGTAGGGGGCGTTCGCGCCGCCGTGGACGGTGAGGTTCAGTCGTTCGAGGCACTCCTTGATGATCCGGGCGTTCTGCATGTAATAATCGATAGTCTCTCGCGTTTGCCGTTGTCCTTCCGGCGTGTAGATGGCTGCCGCGCCGCGCTGGATGATATACGCGGTGCCGTTAAACTTGGTGGCTTGCCGTCGTCTCCACGTGGCGTTGAGGGAGACGGTCTCGCCGGTAGAGGTGGTGGCGGTCAAGTCGCGTGGGACGACCGTGTACGCGCAGCGCAATCCCGTGAAGCCTGCCGTTTTCGAGAAGCTCCGGAACTCGATGGCCACGCGTCGCGCGCCCTCTATCTCGTAGATGCTCCGGGGCACGGCCGGGTCCGAGACGAAAGCCTCGTAGGCGGCGTCGAAGAGGATCAGCGACTGGTGTTCGATGGCGTAATCCACCCATTTCTTCAGTTGCTCGCGGGTCAGCGTCGTGCCGGTCGGGTTATTGGGATAACAGAGATAGATCACGTCCACCGGCCGCCCGGGGAACGAGGGGCAGAAGCCGTTCCCGGGGAGGCATGGCAGCAGCTCCACCTGTCGCCCGGCCATGAGATTCGTGTCCACGTACACGGGGTATGCCGGGTCGGTAATGGCCACGAGATTACCCGTCCCGAGGATATCGCCGATATTACCGGTATCGCTCTTCGCGCCGTCGCTGACGAAGATCTCGTCTGGCGAGAGGTGCACGCCGCGGGCGCGGAAATCGTGTTCGAGTATCGCCTCGACGAGGAAGTCGTACCCGGCCTCTGGCGGGTACCCGCGCATGGTGTCGGCCGAAGCCATTTCGTTCGTGGCGGCGTGTATTGCCTCGATCACGGCCGGCGCGATGGGCCTCGTGACGTCACCGATACCGAGGCTGATTACCCTGGCGGCCGGACGCGCGGCCTTGTATTCCCTCACGCGCCGGGCGACCTCCGAGAAGAGGTAATTGTTCCCTACCCGCGCGTAATATTCGTTGACTTTTACCATTCTATTTCTCCTTTAAACACGGTGACGGCGTTTCCGGTCAGGTATACGCGGTTATCTTCCTCGTCCCATTTCACCTCCAGCTCCCCGCCCGGGAGTGAGATCACGGCCTCGCGCTCGAGCAGTTGGTTCAACACGCCGGCCACCAGCACCGCGCACGCGCCCGTTCCACAGGCTTGCGTCTCGCCGCTGCCGCGTTCCCACACGCGCGCTTTCACGCGAGAGGGGGAGAGTACCTCGGCAAACTCGACGTTTACCCGCTCGGGGAACATGCCGTGGTGCTCGATCCTGCTGCCGATGTCGGGGAGATTTATCCCGTCGACGCCTTCCGTGAAGATCACCGCGTGCGGGTTGCCCATCGAGACGCATGTCAACGCGAAACTGCCGGGACGGAAATCGACAACCTGGCTGATCACCAGCTCCTCGTCCGACGTTACCGGCACGTCCAGCGCCCGCAATACCGGCTCGCCCATGTCCACCCTGACGCGTTGCACCTTCCCGTCCACCGGGAAGAGGCGTAGCTTCTTCACGCCGGCCTTGGTTTCCAGCGACAGGGTTGTCTTGCGCGTGCGTCCCGTGTCGTAGAGATATTTCCCGACGCACCGCGCCGCGTTCCCGCACATTTGCGCTTCCGACCCGTCGGCGTTAAACATCCGCATCCGGAAGTCGCACGACCGGGAGGACATGATCAGCACGAGACCATCCGCGCCAATTCCCTTGTGCCTGTCGCTCGCGAGGATGGCGAACGCTTCCGGGTGCTCCATTCGCTCCTCGAAACAATCCACGTACGCGTAATCGTTCCCCGCGCCGTGCATCTTCGTGAATTTTGTTATCCTGCTCACTGTTTTACTTTATTAGTTAGTGTCGCGAATGTAACCGTTTTCTCCTGAATATCGATTCCGCCCCGTTCGTTTGACGATGACGATGCTGGCCTCGTAGAGGGCGTAGACGGGCAGCGAGACGAGGACGAGGGAGAAAAGGTCGGTGGTGGGAGTGATGATCGCGGCCACGACGAGTATTCCCACGACGGCGTGCCGGCGGTAGCGGGTCATGTGGCTCGCGGAGAGCATCCCGAGCTTGGCCAGTAACCACGAGAGCACGGGGATCTCGAACAGTAACCCCAGCATCAGGGAGAGGGTGATGAAGGTGTTCGCGTAGGAATCAAGCGTGAAGAGCAACTGTATCTCGTCGACGACCTTGTAGGTGGCCAGGAAACGCAACGAGAGGGGGAAGATAACGAAATAACACAGGAGGACGCCCGTGAAGAAGAGCAGGAAGGAGAACAAGAGCACGCGCGAGGAGTAGGCGCGCTCGTGGTCGTGCAACGCCGGGGCGATGAACCGGAAGAGCTGGTAAATGACGTAAGGCGAGGCGAGGAGTAGCCCGGCGTAGAAGGAGGTGCTCACGTGGATCATGAATTGCGACGTGAGGCGCGTGCTGATCAGGTCGAAGTGAAATTCTCCCGGTCGCAGCGCCGGCGCGGACAGTCCCGCCGCGAGTTGTTCCAGGAGGCGGTAGAGGATAAAGTCCGGCTCGCGCGGCGCCAGCAGGATGGAGAATAGCGTCTCCTTGCAGGCGAACGCGACGAGTGACAGCAGGATCACCGCGACGAGCGCGCGCAGGAGTACTTTCCGCAACTCGTCGAGGTGATCCCAGAAGGTCATTTCCACGTCATTCATCTTTCTTTTTCGCGTCGCGTTCTGGCTTTTTGATTTCCTCTTCGACGCCGTTGATCCCGTCCTTGAAACTTTTCACGCCGCGACCCAACCCGCGCATCAACTCGGGTATCTTTCGCCCGCCAAAAAGGATTAACACGATCACTGCTATCCCGATGATTTCCGGCGTCCCGAGCCCGCACTCTACTATGTTCTGTGATGGTATCATGATGATGTATTTTTTATTCGCGTACAAAGGTAAAAAGAATCAGCAGGCGCGCAACTCGATCATGCAAGGACAAGAACAAGAAGAGCGTTACCGGGATTTCCGCGTGGACCGCGGGGAAAGTGGTTCCTGACGACAGGAAGTCTCCCCAGAACTCGCGCGAACTCGCGCGAAACGTTTCCGCTACTTCGCGACAACCTTTCGCGCTTGCGCGAAACGCTCTCGCGAGTTCGCGGCAAGCCATCGCGCCTGCGCGAAACGTTCCCGCGACTTCGCGACAAGCCATCGCGCCTGCGCGAAGCGTTCCCGCGACTTCGCGGGAAGCCATTTATTGGAGGGCGCGGCGAGGCGCGTCCCCGGTTCTCTTTTCCCACCCCGGTCGCGTGCCAGGCAAGAAAACACGTTCTCCCTGCCTTGGTACGCGACCGAGCGCGGGGAGTGGGAAGCACCATTCGGAGTGTTCTCTATTCCTGCCTGGTAGAGCGCTTTTGTTTCCCGTCCCGGATTTTTCCATTATTTTTGGCCCGCTGTTCCGGAGAGACGGGCGGTGAGAACAAC
>JAITJA010000182.1 GCA_031279175.1 Odoribacteraceae bacterium | reverse complement strand
GGGTTGCTGGCTACACGTTACGACTACCTTTACGAGTTGTTCGCGGCCCCTGCCGGTGATATCGCGGCGGCCGGGATAGAGATGGAGACGGCCCGTCGGGCGCGCGCCTTCCTGTCGGGACGGGAAAAGCTCGTCCGGAAGCTGAACACGCTCGGGGTATATCGCCTGCAAGAGAAATCCGTGGACAACCTGCTCGAGGCCATCGAGCGCTCGAAAGAGACCGACTTGCCGGCTTTCCTTTACGCGCTTGGTATTCGTTACGTTGGCGAGACGGCCTCGCGTTCGCTTGCTCGTCATTTCAAACACGCGCGGGTGCTTGCCTCGGCCACGCGCGAGCAATTGCTCGAGGTAGAGGGTATCGGCGAGCAGATGGCGCGAAGCGTGTTGCACTACTTCGAGAAGACGTCGAACCGGGAATTGCTGGAGCGCCTGTTGTCATTTGGCGTGAACGGCGCGTTACTCGAGCGGGAGGGCGACAGCCACGTGCTGGAGGGGAAGACTTTCGTGATCACGGGGACGCTATCGTTATCGCGCGAGCATTTCAAGGCATTGATCCTGGCGGCAGGGGGGAAGGTGAGCGACGCGGTATCTGCCCGGACGAGCTACCTGCTGGCGGGAGATAATGCCGGGAGTAAGTTAAAGCACGCGACGCGGTTAGGCGTGCCCGTCTTGACGGAAGAGGCCTTTAGCCGGTTGCTGACCACGATGGATATAGAATAATTGATTACTTTTACGCCTCTTTACGGAGGTATATTATGGCACATGAAGAAACGAGAAAAATAGAGCTGATCATACGGTCGGCGAGTGACGAGGCAAGGCGGCTGGGTAACGGGAAAGTTTACCCGGAGCACCTCTTCCTTGGCATGTTAAAACAAAAAAGCGGGTACGCGTTAGACGCGCTGATCGCGCTGGACGTGAATTTCCGCGAGGTCAAGAAGCAAGTAGAACGGAAGCTGGGGAGGAAACGTTACCAGGAGCCGAACCCCACCAACGAGCTAGATTTCACGCTGGCCACGAACAGTATCTTGCGGCGCGTCTCCGACGAGGCGTGGGATATAGGGGACAGTGAACTGGAATCGGAGCACGTGATGCTGGCGCTGCTGCACAACGAGAAAAGTTTTATCTCCCGCCTGTTCAGCTCCGAGTCCGTGGATTACCACACCTTCAAGGACGCCGTCCTGAAGGAAAAGACGCGGACAAGATCGGAGTATGGCGATGACGACGACATGGAAGAGGATGATATGCCGACCATACCGCCCGTGCAGCAGGGTAAACACTCGAGCACGCCCGTGCTTGATAACTTCGGGTTCGACATCACGAGGGCGGCCGTGGAGGGCGCGCTCGACCCGATCGTTGGCCGGGGCAAGGAGATCGAACGCCTCGTGCAGATCCTGAGCCGCCGCAAGAAAAATAACCCGGTGCTGATCGGGGAACCGGGCGTTGGGAAGTCGGCCATTGCCGAGGGACTCGCGCTTCGCATCGTGGAGCGGAAAGTGTCGCGGGTATTATTTGACAAGCGGGTAATCTCGCTTGACATGGCCTCTATCGTCGCCGGCACCAAGTATCGCGGGCAGTTCGAGGAGCGGATGAAATCTATCCTCGCGGAGCTGTCGAAGAACCGGGACGTGATCCTCTTCATCGACGAGATCCACACGGTCGTGGGCGCCGGGGCGTCGGGGGGAAGCCTGGACGCGGCGAACATGTTAAAGCCGGCGCTCTCCCGCGGGGAGTTGCAGTGCATCGGCGCGACGACCCTCAACGAGTATCGCCAGAATATCGAGAAGGACGGGGCGCTGGAACGACGCTTCCAGAAAGTACTGGTGGAGCCAACCTCGCTCGACGAGACGATAGAGATATTGATGAATATCAAAACGCGGTACGAGGATCACCATAGCGTGAATTACACGGACGAGGCCATCATTGCCTGCGCGCGCCTGACGGGGCGTTACGTCACCGACCGCTCGTTGCCCGACAAGGCGATCGACGCGCTGGACGAGGCCGGCTCGCGGGTACATATCGCGAACGTCAAGGTCCCCGTCATCATCGAGGAGCTGGAGCACGAGCTGGAGCGGGTACGCGAGTGCAAGCGGGAGGAGGCCATGCGGCAGAACTTCGAGCTGGCGGCGGCATTCCGCGACAAGGAGCGCACCATGCAAAGAAGCCTGGAGGAACACAAGGAGACGTGGCAGAAAATGCTGGCGCTGAACCGGGTCGCGGTGACTGCCGAGCATGTCGCCGAGGTAGTAGCCATGATGACCGGCGTGCCGGTGAAGCGGATCGCCAAGACGGAGGGGATGCGCCTGTTACAGATGAGCGAGGAGTTAAGCGAGAGCGTCATTGGCCAGCAGGAAGCCATCGCGAAAGTGGTCAAGGCGATCCACCGGAATCGCGCCGGGTTGAAAGATCCGAATCGCCCGATTGGCTCGTTCCTGTTCCTTGGCCCGACGGGGGTGGGGAAGACGCAACTGGCGAAAGTGCTGGCGCGTTTCCTGTTTGATTCCGACGACGCGTTGATCCGCGTTGACATGAGCGAGTACATGGAGAAATTCTCCGTGTCGCGCCTGGTGGGAGCGCCTCCCGGCTACGTCGGGCACGAGGAGGGCGGGCAGTTGACGGAAAAAGTGCGCCGTAAACCTTACTCGGTGGTGCTGCTGGACGAGATCGAGAAGGCGCATCCAGACGTCTTCAACATCCTGCTGCAATTGCTCGACGACGGGCAGTTGACGGACAGCCTCGGGAGAAAGGTCGACTTCAAGAACGCGATCGTGATCATGACCTCCAACGTCGGTAGCCGCCAGTTGAAAGACTTCGGGAGAGGGATAGGATTCGGCGCGCGAGACCAGACGGGAGAGGGAGACTACGCCCGGGGCGTGGTGCAAAAAGCCTTGAAAAACACCTTCTCACCGGAGTTCCTGAACCGGGTCGACGACGTGGTCATGTTCAACATGCTCTCGAAGGCGAATATCCTCGAGATCGTCGACGTGGAACTGAAATCCCTGTTCAAGCGGGTGACGGAGCTCGGGCTACAAATCTCGATCACCGACGCGGCGAAAGCCTTCCTCGTCGAGAAAGGTTTCGACCCGCAGTACGGCGCGCGCCCGTTGAAACGAGCCATACAGAAACACGTCGAGGACGAGCTCGCGGAGGTCATCATCAAGGGCGTGCCGGGAGGCAGCGCGCTGACCGTGGGAGTGAAAGACGATAAAATCTCCATCGAGTACTGATCCTCCCGGGGGGCAAAAAAGAAACGCGGGGATACCATGTATCCCCGCGTTCTTCATTTCATCATTTACTTCTTTATCTCCCCCGAGACAATCGTTTTACTCTCGATCTCCATGGGGATTTTCACGTCCATCGGGAGGCGATCGTTTGCCTTCAGGACATTCTCGCCGTTGAGCGACATTGTCAAGCTACCTGTCTTCACCCACCCGGTTTTCTGGTCAATCGCGAACTCCCCGGCGAGCGTTCCGCCCAGGTTATTTTCCATCTGCATCCCGTTGGCCTCCGTTGCCGCGCCATCCATCTTTATGACGGAGTTACAACCGATCTTCCACGTCCCCTTCTCGCTCCCGAGGAACGTGTAAGTATTCGCGACCTTTGTCGGGATCATCACGTTTACCTCCTGCACGCGCGTCCAGGACTCCCCCTTGGCGACGGGATAATCGGGCAGCATCATCATCCCGGACTGGAAATTCTGTTGCAGCGCCTGCTCCCCGAAAGAAGACTTGATCTGCTGTATCGACTCGGGATTCGTCTCCGCGAGAGCGTCCAGCAGCGCGTCCAGTCCCGTCACCTCCATCACCTTCCCCCGCGCGTCCATCTTCACCTGGATAGGCTTGTCCACCACTGATGCCAGCGCGCGCTCCCCGCTGCTCCGCGCGTCATCGGAGCTAAGCACCATCTCCCCGCCGGGGTAGGTAGCGCGCGTGCTTACCCGCGTGTAGCGGACTTCCAGCTCGTACCCCTCCTCGTTCTTCTCCTTCACGAGAGTTGACAACTCGACGCGCACATCTATGTCAAACGTCATCGACTGTCCCATGAACTGCTGCGAGATGGTATTCTTCATATCCATCGTCTGCGTGTAAGTCGACCCCTTCGCCAGGTTATACGAGAGGGTCTCCTTCTTCTGCGCCTGTCCTGCCAGGCACAGGATACAGAGTAATAAAGTACAAAGTGTTTTCATGTGTGATAAATATTTGGTTAATAAATCGTCATCATTCAGCGCCGGTGCAGCCCGCACTCCTTGTGCGCGGGCGATTCCCACCACCACCGTCCCGCCCGCGGGTCATCCCCCGGCTCCACGGCACGCGTGCACGGCTCGCAACCGATACTCGGGTAGCCCTCGTCGTGCATCCGGTTATACGGCACGCCACGCGCGACAACGTAATCCCGCACCTCCCGTTCCGTCCATGTCGCCAGCGGGTTCAGCTTGTAAAGACCGTTCACCTGGTCCCATTCCACCAGCTGCACCTCCTGCCGCGTCACCGACTGCTCCCGTCTCAGCCCGCACATCCACGCCTCGAGCCCCGCGAAAGCCCTGCGCAGCGGTTCCAGCTTCCGCGTCTGGCAACACTCCTTTCGTTTCTCGATACTCTTGTAGAAAAGATTCACGCCCCCCGCCCGCGTCATCCGCTCCACCGCCTCCCGCTCCGGGAAAAAAAGATCAATCTTGATCCCGTAACGCGTTGCCGTGCGATCTATCAGGCGATACGTCTCCGGGAAAAGCCGCCCCGTGTCAATAGTAAAAACACGCGTGCCGGGACGCGCGCGACACGCGATATCCGTCAACACCTGGTCCTCCATCCCGAGACTCGAGGCCAGCGCCACGCGTTCGCCAAAGCGATCGACAAAATCACCAACCACCTCCTCCACCGTCATCCCCGCGTACATCGCGTTCATTTGCTTCAAATCTAATTCAGTTTTCATGTTCATGGAATAATAACGTTACAAATGTAAGATTTAATCCCGTCCCCGGGGCGACGAACGCGAAATATTCCGTCTCGACCGCGACGACCGCGAGTTGCGGGGCAGGTTTTAAAAGAATACCTTTGCAAGCGTCAACAAAGTATTCATCATAAATCGCGACTATGGCAACAGACAACGCTACAGAAAAAGTAAAATGCCTGATCATCGGGTCAGGACCAGCGGGATACACCGCGGCCATCTACGCCGCCCGCGCCAACCTCGCCCCCGTGCTTTACACCGGACTGCAACAAGGCGGGCAGCTGACCA
The DNA here is from genome assembly GCA_031279175.1 of Odoribacteraceae bacterium. Taxonomy (GTDB): domain Bacteria; phylum Bacteroidota; class Bacteroidia; order Bacteroidales; family Marinifilaceae; genus JAIRKS01. The sequence continues at coordinate 1,509 of JAITJA010000182.1, read as the reverse complement.
CGACCACGGAGGTGGAGAATTTCCCGGGATACCCGGAAGGAGTCACCGGACCGGTGATGATGGAAGACATGCAACGACAAGCCGCGCGCTTCGGGGCCGACATCCGTTTCGGGATCGTCGCCGGAGTGGACCTCTCCGGGCCTCCACACCGCGCGACCCTCGACGACGGGAACTCCATCGAGGCGGACGCGGTGATCATCGCCACCGGAGCCACGGCCAGGTACCTCGGGTTACCATCCGAGGAGCAATTCCGGGGGAGCGGCGTGAGCGCCTGCGCCACCTGTGACGGCTTCTTTTACCGGGGAAAGGACGTCGCCGTGGTCGGGGGCGGCGACACGGCTTGCGAGGAGGCCATCTACCTCGCCGGACTGTGCAGGGAAGTCTACCTGATCGTGCGCAAGAACTACCTGCGGGCGAGCAAGGTGATGCAACAACGGGTGTTCTCCGCGCCAAACATCAAGGTACTCTTCGAGCACGATACCGCGGAGCTCTTCGGGTCGACGACGGGGCTTGAAGGCGCGCGGCTCGTCTACCGAAGGGGCGCGCCGGACGAGGAGACGCGCGAGATCCGCGTGGACGGCTTTTTCCTGGCCATCGGGCACACGCCAAACACGAGCATCTTCAAGGAGTTCCTCCACCTCGACGAGGGGGGATACATCATCACCGACGGCGCCTCTACCCGAACGAACGTCCCTGGCGTGTTTGCCGCCGGTGACGTGATGGATCCCACTTACCGGCAGGGGATCACCTCGGCCGCGTCCGGTTGCAAGGCGGCCATTGACGCCGAACGCTACCTCGCCGGCCTGTAAATTACCCCCCCACGCCCCCCGCCACGCCCCCCGCGCGGCACCGCCGCCCCTCTCCACCGGGTAACGAACCCGCGACATCCCCGGGAACGCGATATTACTCGCTCCCGGGGTTTTCCTTGCCCCCTCCCCGCTTGCAAGGGATCAACCGCGACGCTCACGAGCGTCTCTACTTCACTACTTCCCGCCTCCACGCCGCTACTTCCCGCCTCCCCGCCACTATTTGGTGCATCCCCGCCACTAATTGTTGCTTCTGCCAAGCTGGCAATCGCCATTGCCAAGCTGCCAGTCGCCATTGCCAAGCTGTTTGACGTGTCAAACACGTTGTTTGAGTGGTCAAACAAGCTGTTTGACGGGTCAAACAAGCTGTTTGAGTTGTCAAACAAGCTGTTTGAGTAGTCAAACAAGCTGTTTGACGTGTCAAACACGTTGTTTGAGTGGTCAAACAAGCTGTTTGGGTGGTCAAACAAGCTGTTTGAGTGGTCAAACAAGCTGTTTGAGTGGTCAAACAAGCTGTTTGAGTGGTCAAACAAGCTGTTTGAGTGGTCAAACACGTTGTTTGGGTGGTCAAACACGTTGTTTGACGTGTCAAACACGTTGTTTGGGTGGTCAAACACGTTGTTTGACGGGACAGCGAGGCTCGCGGGAGGTGTTTTTTTCCCTGTTTGGCGTGCTTTTCCCGTGATTTACCGGTTCGGTTACT
>JAITJA010000163.1 GCA_031279175.1 Odoribacteraceae bacterium | reverse complement strand
AGCAACCGCCAATTCCTCCGCAAGAATTAGCAATTAAATAGCATGGATTTGCAAGTAACATGTGCGACTGGGCGTTCTCTTCGGCTCTTTTCACTTCTCCCGTTAGAGTCATGTTTTCTTGATTTGCCGTATGATCTCGTTCACGTTGATGAACTCTCCAGAGGTAATGATCGCGCCTGTAATAACGCCGAGAATACCGTGAGAATTAATATTTTGTCCCACCTGGAACAAGTTCGGGACGCGCGTGCGCTGCGAGACCACTCCTTGTGAAGGCTCCGTGCAATCGCGCAGGATACCGTACATGGATCCCTCCTCCGTCCCGGTATAATCGAGATAAGTCAGTGGCGTGGAGGCATAATGGTGCGCAACGTTCGCCCGGGTCCCCGGCACTTGTCGTTCCAGTGCGTTCAGGAGGCGTTCCGATCGTTCTTGTTTAAAGGCCTTGTACTCCTCTCCTCGTTGTCCGACGCGCGTTCCTTTCCATCGCTCCACCTCCTCGAATCGCATGTATGCCATCACGATGGCCGCGTCGGCATATTGCTGTCCCTCGGCAGAGCAGAGATGCATGTAAAGGAAGCTGACCGGCCACGCGTTGGGGTCGTAATTGCCGGCTTCCCAGACATCCGGATTATCATAATGGTACAGGTTCGAGTTTAGGTAGGGCACAGCGTCCTTCTTGAAGTGCAGGTAAAGCGTGAAATTCGAGATCGAGTTTCGCAGGCCGGAGACGCGTTCGCGGTAAGAGCGGCGGATCAGCGGCGTGTCGAGCCACTCGAGAGTTCTTGCCGGGTGTGCGTTAGAGATGATATAATCGCTGGAAATTTCCTCCCCGTTATCGAGCGTCACGCCGGTAGCCTTGTCGTGGTCGCAGGAGATCTTGACGACCCGCGCGCCGGTACGCGTTTCCCCGCCGTGTCGTTGTATTGATGCGACCAGCGACCGGGAGATGACGTCGCTTCCACCAATGACGCGGTAAGCGCCGGCATTATAGAAATGGTTGACGAACGCGTGAATATAGAGTGGGGTTCGTCCCCTGACCCCGGCGTAAAGCGGTAGATTCCCGGCGAGCACCTGTCGGAGAAGATTGTCGGTGATCACGGAATCGATAAACTCGCTCGCGCTTTGCCTCGCGTGGGCCGGATCGAGGAAAGTCATCTCTCCCGGTTCTCGCAGGGAGTGGAGCGGCGAACCGGTGGCGATCTCATTAATCACGCGGATATACTCCTGCAGGTGGCGTCGTTCCCCGGGGAATCGTCGGGCCAGGCTCTCGACAAATGGCTCGTCCCCGTTGGCGAACGGGAATTGTTCTCCCGCGATAGAGATGATGTCGTAAGCCGACCTGTCGAGGGGGCTTACCCGCGTTTCGGGTAGCAGCGAGAGATAGCGGAAGAACGCGTGCAGGATCTCCCCCTCGCCCATGCTCCCGATATAATGCATACCGGTTTCGAACTTCGCGCCCCGTCGGGTAAAATTCTGGAGACATCCGCCGAACTGCGCGTTTTGTTCCAGGAGAGTCACGCGATACCCGTTCCTGGAGAGGATATACGCGCAGGTAAGTCCTCCAAGCCCGCTCCCGATGATGATCACGCGTTTATCCATCCGTTTTTCAAGACATAGATGGTTTCGAATTGGATGTCTGGAGGCAGCTCCTCCCGCTTGCAGGGGGTGAGGTTGGAAGGCAGCCCGGCGCAGTTAGCGGCGAGGGCAATAGCCTCGTCGTCGTCGTCGATGGCGAACACCCGCGCGTGCCGGTTCGCGAGGGCGAGGAGGAAGCTAAACAGGCCGTTCCCGTTATTCTCTACGAGCACGTTCCCCTCTCCCCGGTGCGCGTTGATTGCCCGTGCGATGCCGGACGAGGGGTCGAGCATCCGTCGGGCCTCCCGTTCGACGGCAGCGCCCTTGTAGAAATAGTTATGCAGGACGAAATTCGAGAAATAGTCGGCGTTTTCCCTTTCTTTCTCGATGGCGGTGTAGGCGCGTAGGTAAAATTGTCGCGTTTTCCTTGTCTTGGCGGCGAATCCCGTTTCTCCGCCGGCGGGGATACGCGGGTGAATTTGCACGGAGATAGTTCCTCGTCGCAGCATGAAATCCTCCTTTGGCAACACGTGTCCCGGCCCGTGCAGGAGGATGGGGATAATATCCGCGTTCAGTCGTTCGGCGAGATAGAAAGCCCCGCGGTGGAAACGCCGGATGGAGCAATCTGCCGAGCGCGTGCCCTCGGGGAAGATGGCGATCGAGTACCCGGCCTGAAACCGTTCGGCGAGCACCCCGAGGTTCGCCTCGATCCCGCCGGAGACGGGGTAGAAGTCGGCGTACTTGACGAGTCGCCCGTAGAAGGGATTTCGCCATACCCAGTCGTTCGTGAGGATCACGAGGCGGGGCGTCAGCATGATCAGGCACATCAGATCGAGGTGCGACTGGTGATTGCTGATGATCACGGCGGGTCGTTCGAAGGTCTCCCCGGCGAGATTCTCGAGCCGGAAGTGCGTTCCCGGCACGTGTTGGATGACGAAGCGGGCGACGCGCTGCAGGAAGGCGTGGTATTGCGCTCGTTTCCGTTCCGTTTTCTTTCCGACGGTGAAGAGGAAGAACCCGTGGGCGGTGATCGCGAGGCATCCCAGGAGGAAGGCCGCGAACGCGTGGCAGGAGTAGAGGAGGCGGCGCGCTGTTACGGGCACGGTGCGAGGTCTCCCTCCCTTTCTCGTCAGCCAGCGGAAGAGGAGGGGTGGGACGAGGTAGGCCATCATCACGACGGTGAACATGCCGATGATCGTTACCTCGGCCAGGGAGCGCAGCGCCGGGTGATGGGCGAAGACAAGCGTGCCGATGCCGGCGAACATGACGAGGGCGGAGAGGATGATACTATTCTTGTACGAGGCGAGCATCTCGCGCCGGTAGGCGTGCTCGCGGATCAGTCCCTCGGTGATAAAAATCGTGTAATCGTCGCCCTGCCCGAAGATAAAGGTGGCCAGGATAACGTTGACAATATTGAAGCGGACGTCGGCCAGTTGCATGATCCCCAGTATCCACACCCAGCCGACGGCCAGCGGGAGGAAGGCGATCACGCTCAACTCCAGTCGACCGAAAGAGAGGGCGAGGAAGAGAAAAACGACCGCGCCGCAGATATAAAGCACCCGGTTAAAGTCGCCCGAGAGGGCGTCGACCACGCGCCTCCCGAGGTCGCGGGAGTCAAAGAAGAAGCTCTCCCCGGTGACTGTCGTTTGCAACGCGCGGGAGAGCGCCGCCGTTTTTTCCCGTTCACAGTAGAGGAGCGCGATGACCATCTCCCGCTCCCCGTCCCGCGCCAGGTAACTATCGGCCAGGAGCGAGGAGACGGGAGAGAAAAAGGCCTCGTCGCGCGGCATGAAGTCGGCCCGCAAGAGGCGGAGGAAGGGGTCGAACGTCCCCGGCTTGAAACCCTCCGCGCGGGCGGCCTCCTCGACCTGCCGCTCGATCTTGTCGCGGTGCGACGCCCAGAAGTTATTCCATCGCTCGATACGCCGTTGCTGCTCCGCGCGGGAGGGCAGGAAACATCCCACGCCGGCAGCGCTCTCGATAAGCCCTTCGCGTTGCAGCGAATCGACGATCTTCCTGTTCCTCTCGTGGGCGGAGAGCGCGCTATCCAGCCCGTTACCCGCGGAGACGAGGTAGACGACATCCCTGTCGCGTCGTTCGATGGAGAGCAGCAGCTCGTTCATCTCCTCGCGTTGCTGCCCGGTCATGTAATTGATCTTATTCATGTCCGGTTCGAAGGCGGTAAAGCGGCTCGCGTAGAGGAAGAGGATGGTCAGCAGCGCGACCGTCCACGCGATCCATCGTTTTTTCTCCGGAGCGAAGGCGGCCAGTCGCCCGAAGGGGAGCGGGGGAACACCCGTCGCGCCGCTCGTCTTGACGAAGTGCGGCAGGAAGAGGAGGACGAAGAGAATCGTCCCGACGAGCAGCAGCGAGCCGAACAACCCGAGGTCGCGCATGGCGCTCGAGCTGATGAAGAGGAGGCTGAGGAAGGCGCTCACGGTGGTGACGTTCCCGACGAGTAGCGGCGTCGCGATCTCCTTGAGCGCCAGGCGGCCGTCCGTTCGTCTCCTGGCGTGGCTGACGAGGTGCAGCGGGTAGTTGATGGCGATGCCGACAAATATGGAACCGACGCCGATTGCGATGATGGAGACGCTCCCCTTGAAAAGCGACAGGAGCGCGAGGGCAATGATCCAGCCGAAGAGCACGGAGAGAAAAACCAGGAGAATGTCGCGGGAAGAGCGGAAGAAGTAGAACAGCAACGGGAGCACCAGGAGGGCCGAGAGGGAGAGGGCTAACATGCTGTCTTTTTTGATCTGCCCGGCGTTGGTGACGGCGATGACCGGTGCGCCGAGAAGGCTCGCGCGGGTGTCGGGCAACTCTCGCGTTACCTGTCCCGCGATCTCCTCGAGCATGTTGACGAGGGTAGCGTTTCGTGCCGTTTCGCTGACGCCGTGTGGCGATTCGAGAATGATCATTCCCTTTTTCCCGTTTCCGGTGAAGAGATAGCCGTCCCGGGTATTCTCCTCCTCTCCTGCCCGTAGTGTCTTTAATTTCAGCAGGAGCGGGGAAAAGAGATGGAGGGGATCGGCCTGTATCTCTTGTCTCATGATACTTCCCGCGGGGAGCATCAGGAGGCGTTTATTTTCCCGCGTGCGGTTCATGGCGAGCGAGTCGTCGCGCAGAAGGCTATCTACCCGCGCGTAGTCCTCCTCCTCGAGGAAATAGGGAGGATTCTCCCGGATAAAGTTAATAACCTCGAGCGCACTTTCCTCGTCGACGCGGGAGATCACTCGCGGGATCGCGCGGGCAGTATCCCGCTCCTCGAGCAGCAACGCGAAACGATCGATGGCCTCGATGACGCGCTGGTCGCGTTCTCCGGTGGAGTCTATCGTCGAGAAAAAGAGGATGATCTTGTTCGCGTTTCCGGCGTGCCGGTAGACCGCGTTGACGCGTTCGTTGGCCTTGTTCCCGGGGAGGAAGTCGGCAATATCCTCCCTGTATTCCAGGTGCGAGAGGGAGAGGAAGGCCCCGGCCGCGATGACGAGCAGTAGGAAGAACAGGAGCTTCCGGCGCGGTTGCAGGTAAGTGTACAGGAAGAGGAAAAGGCGCGTCATGTGTTACCGTGTTGGTTTTTCAGGTGAGATTGTCTCTGATCTCTTGGGAAAAGAGTCGACAGAATGCCCCAAACGTCCTGCCTTTCTCCTTTTCCTGGAGAGCGCGTGCAGGAGCAGGGAGGGATACCCGTAGAAGATGGCCGCGACGACCAGGCAAGTATTCATCAGACTGAGGCGCGCGAAATCCGCTCCCGGTCGGAAATGCGTCACGCGTTCCCCGTCGGGGAGGTAGCGGGTGCGGACGGGCACGGGGACGAGGGGTACACCCCTCCAGGCGGCGCGGACGAGCATCTCGAGTTCCGCCTCGTAGCGCGAGGAGAAAGGCCGCGTGCCGCTCGTTTCCCCCAGCGGGTAGAGGCGGAAGCCGGTTTGGGTATCGGGCAACCGTCTCCCGGTTTCCACGGCGAACCAGAAGTTAGAGAATCTGTTAGCGAACGCGTTCCCCGTCGGCACGTGCTCCTGCTTCAGGCATCTACTCCCGATAATCATGGCCCCGGGGTTTTCCTCGAGCGCGTCGAGAAAGCGGGGGAGATCCTCGGCAACGTGTTGCCCGTCGGAATCCATCGTGATGGCGCGGCGATACCCGAGGGCGATAGCCTTTTCGAAACCCTCGCGTAGTGCCCGTCCCTTCCCCCTGTTCACGGGGCAGTTGACGACGACGACGCGATCGCGGTAATGCTCGAGGAGGCTGGCGGTATTGTCGGTAGAGCCGTCGTTGACGATGATGATCGCGGAAGTATACCGGGCGACGTCGTCGATGACGGCGGGGAGGAAGCGGGCGTTATTATAAGTGGGGATGACCACGCAAGCGTTCCACTTGCTCATTCGTGCGTCGAGTAATCCGTTCATTGCTCTCCTGGTGGCGTGATTTCCTGGAAGACGAGGCTTATCTTGGCGAACGGGGTATCCTTGTCGTGGACGAGCGCGGTCGACTTGTAGCCGCCGTCGACGGGCGCGATCCCGGAGAGAAGGAGATGGAAGCGGGGAGACTTCACGGGGTCGATGATCGACAGGAATTTGGCATTGACCACCTTCTTTAGCGCGAGGGGAGCGCCGGCGTGTCGCTCCATGAGTTCCTTGCACAGTTGGATGATGCAGGCGCCCGGGGTGACCGGCTTGCCGGGGAAGTGGGCGCGGAAGATAAAATGATCCGGGTCGATGGAGAGAAGGAACTCGTGGCAGTTCTCGCCGCGGCGTTCGCTTTCGATCTTGCAGAGGGAATCTATCAGCTTCATGGATTGACGGGTTTGAAAGTATAGATGATGTGATGTTTCTCGTTTTTCAGCAGGAAACCTCCCCCGGGGAGGCTCTCCAGGTATTTCCCTTTTCGTGCCCTTCCCCCGCAGAGGAGGGTGATATCCGAGGCGATAACGCGGCGGATGTACCACCTATCGAGGAAAGAAATCGCGTTCAGCACCCGGCATCTCTCCCCGTTGACGATGAAATCGAAAGCCTTAACGCCAAACTCGTTGATGAGGCTTCCTCGCCACTCGTCTCGCGCGTGTTTCACGATCATGATCCCGGTGATAAGGGCTTGCCGGACTTGTATAGTCACCTGGTAACGGGTGGTTTCCCGGCTATCGAACGCGGGCTGCCGGATGCTCTCCGTCACCTGCCGCGTGGGTAGGCACGCCGCGCAACAGAGGCTAATCAATAGCAAATACTTCATCTTCGATAGCGGCGTTAAAGAGTTTCCCGGAAAGCTCGACGAGGGTCGCGTCCCCGTTTGGCTCGTTCATCTTCACGTTCTCGACGGAAAAATCCTTCTCGTTAAACGTCAGTTCGATGGAGGAGAACATTTTCTTGATCTCGCGCTGGAGCGGGACGAGGGTGACACTCCACGTCGCGTCCTTGCCGCGCGTGAACGTGGCGGCGAAGCGCTTCTCGTCCGTCAGGCCGTTCCCGCTGACGCTACTCATCATGATCCTGACGATCTCCTGGAACAGCCTGCTGGACTTGACGTCGACCACGTTCCGGGTATTTTCCGTTCGCGTCAGGATTTTCTTATCGTTCAGGATGAAGGTATAGGTATACGGGGAGAGATATTCCCAGCGCAGGCGGTTGTCGCGTCGGTAGAACATGCGGCCCGTGGAGACGATCCGTTCGTCGAGGATAGATAGCTCTTTCGTTTGCTTGAAATCGCAGGTCATGCTCGACATTGCCCGGGCTGCCGTCTCGATCTTCTCCCGCGCGAACTGTTGTTCTTCCGGCGTTGCCGGTCGTGAGGACTGTGCTGTTGCCGACGCGTGCAGGAGGAACGCGAGCGCGACGAGCGGGAGTACTTTCGCTTTCATGGTATTATTTCGCGACCAGGACGACCCCGCCCATGATGAGTAGAACTCCCAGCCAGCGGGATGGTGGGACGACTTCGCGGAAGATGAAGATCGCGGCTAACATGCCGAAGATGTAGCTGATACTGATCATCGGGTAGACCATCGAGAAGTCGTAATGCTTGATGATGTAAAGCCACAGGATGGTAGCCGTGGCCATGCACAGGCCGGAGGCGAGTAGCCACCAGTTGCTTAACAAGTCGCGGAAGAGTGTCCACGAGTAGCTGATATCGTTCACCCGGTTCATGGCGAATTTCAGGAACACCTGCGCCGCGGAGAGGAACAGGCATTGCACGGTCGAGAGGAGGATTATTTTCCACATGCGGATAGAAGTATAAGTGAATGATTTTTTCCCTCGAAATGGTTGTATAGCAGGACGCGTTTAAGAGCTCGCGTCACCTCCTTCTCCCTTGTATTGGCGAAGAGGTGGGCCGGGACGCGTTGCTGGCGCAGCAGGATCGAGGCGGCATACGCGCCGAGGCCGGGAGCGGTGTACGACTCCCCGAAGAGGTGTTTGTAGCGGAGCAATTGCTTACCCGGGAATAGTTCCGGGCAGACCTCCGCGTAGAGTTTATCATTTGCCGGGTTACCGTTCGTTCCGATCATCACCGCGTCGATCTCGTCGAGTGGGCAGAGCCTCGCGAGGAGATCTTGCAGCTCCTCGCGTCCCGGCCGGTACGCGATCTCCACGCCATCCAGTCGGCACGCGGCATCCTCTTCCCGGTTATTGAGCATCATGCTCATGGCCGTCTCCCCGCTGAATCCGCCGGGAGCGTGGCCGAGGTATCCTGCCCGTTTCAACAGCAGGAAATAGTCGGGAGTCATCTCGTCGTGCGCCCCGACGAGCACCGTGTTGGCCTCTCCCTTCTTCACCTGCAGGAAAGCGTCCAGCAGGGCGCACTCGAACGACACGCCCTTGTGCGCGTAGGTAGCGTTATAGCCGTGGCAACGGGCGTCGATGGCCACGAGAGAGCTGATGGTGTTATGGGTAGATTGCATGAAATAGGTAGGTTTCAGGAAAGCCTCGCCCTCTCGCGTCAGTGCCTCCAGGAAGATCCCCGTGTTCTCGATGCATCCCAGTCCGGTTCCGGTGATAATCGCGTCCGGGCACGCGATTCCGCTCTCCTCCCTCACCTGCCGCGAGGTAAGCAGTGCCCGTTTGAGGATCTTGCCCAGCCGTCGCGCGACGTTCGGCTCGAGAAACTGCTTGTAATCCGGGTCGATGGCCCGCGCGTAGGGTTCGTTATAATGGACGGGGGAATCCATCCACACCTCTCCCAGCGGGTGCTGGGTAGAGATCTGGCAGGCTGCACGTATATACACCTCTTTCGTCATGTCGTTATAATTTTGAAAAGACAAGAGAGGTATTATTGCCCCCGAAGCCAAACGAGTTGGAGAGGACATGGCGCGAGGCGACGCCCTCTCTCCCCGTCGAGGGGACGAAGGCAAGCTCTGGCATGGGAGTCGTGAAATGCAGGTTAGCCGGGATAAAGTTTTCCTGTAGCGCGAGGATAGAGATGACCGCCTCGACGCCCCCGGCGGCGCTCGTGGTATGTCCCGTGAAAGACTTTGTCGAGGATACGGGGGGAATCTTCTCCCCGAAGACGCGTTGAATAGCCATTCCCTCGCTGGCGTCATTATTGATCGTTCCCGTGCCGTGCGCGTTGATATAATCGATCTCTGTTGGAGACAGCCCGGCCGCGTTCAGGGCCCGTGTCATGGAGAGGAAAGCCCCTTGCCCGTCTGGCGAGGAGGCTGTTTGGTGGAAAGCGTCGGAGGAGTTAGCGTGCCCGGAGAGGCGGCAGAGGGGGATCGCGCCTCGTTGTCGCGCCGCGGTTCCTGTTTCCAGGACGAGGTATGCCGCGCCCTCGCCCAGTGTTAGCCCTGCGCGTCGCGCGTCGAACGGTTTACAGGGTTCTTTATCGAGGATCATCAGCGTGTTAAATCCGTTCAGGTGGAACTTCGTGATGCACTCGCACCCGCCTGCCACCACCGCGTCCACCCTCCCGTCGCGGAGCAACGCGGCCCCGAGCAGGATGGCGTTTGCTGCTGACGAGCAAGCTGTCGAGAGGGTTTCTACCAGCGAGAAGAGGCCGAAATAATCCGCGATCATCTCCGTGCAGGCGCCACAGTCATGCGCGGCGATATACTCGTTTCTCGTGTCATTTTCCAGGAAGTCGATATAATACTGTTCGCTCTTGTCCATTCCTCCCACGGTAGTACCCGAGATCAGGGCCACGCGCGCGTTCCTGCCGTGGAGAGCAGCTTGTTCCAGGGCCTCTCTCGCGGCGATCATGCCCATCAGCGAGGAACGCGTGGTGATGGCAGTCGCGGGGACGCGTAGCGCGTGACACATCTCCTCGTTACTTGCCTTGACCTCGCCTACCGGGAAGGCGCGCGACGTTTGCAGGTAACGGATTGGGGCGATACCCCCTCGTTTTGCCTTCAGCGCGGCCAGGTTTTCTTGTTTATTCATACCGATCGCGGAGACGATGCCGGCGCCAGTCACGAAGATCTCTTCTTGCATCTACTTCTTCCTGTTTTCCCGGATATAATCTGCCATTACCCGGGTTGACTTGAACAGCTCGCGGCCCTGGGAGGGATCGGTCAGCTTGATCCCGTAATTTTTCTCCATGAGGACGATCAACTCGAGCGCGTCGATCGAGTCCAGTCCGAGTCCCTCGCCGAACAGGGGAGCGTCGTCGGCGATATCTTCCGGTTTGACCTCCTCCAGGTTGAGCACCTCGATAATTTCTTTCTTCAAGTTTACAATCAGTTCATCCATTTCTGCTTTTATTTAATAGTTTGACAATAGTATCTCCCGAGAACGGGAAGAGGGGAGGCTCCCCGTCATATTCTTCCACCCGCGTCATGAAGGCCTCGCGGGCATCGAAGGACTCTATCCACGCGGCGAGGACGGCTCGCGTTCCCGCGTCTTCGAACGCCTCGCTTACCCGTTCGAAGAGGGCGCGGGCGTCGAAGTGCTCTTGTAGGTAGAAGGCGGTTTCCCCGTGTATTTTATTCCGGATCGCGATCTCTGCCGCGACGATATTCGGGAGCGTGTAGACGAAGAGCGACGGGCTGGGGAAGTAGTCCTCTTGCTCTTGTATAGTTGCCTGGTAGCGCGTGTCTGATTCCAGCGAGGAGCCGCGGTTGAAGCAGATGATGGCGACCTCCTCCCCGCGGGAGTATCGTCGTTCGTCCCCTTCGAGGATCAGCTCGGAGGCCAGGAAGCCCAGCTTCGACAGGTTATCCATCTTGAAAAACCTGGGGTAATCGATCTTCAGTGCCCGGTAGAGCGTTGTCAAGAAACACCCTTCCCCGCGCGCGGTCGCGATCGTCTTCCCGTCGAGCGAGGCGCGGTGGTCGTTGATGTAGCTATATCTCGCGATCCCCCGTTTCATCGTCTACTCTTTTAAACAGTAATACCGCGTTACACCCGCCGAAGCCGGAGAGCATTTTCACGCAGTATGGTTTTCCCGTTCGCGCGCCCTGTTTCGTCACGTTCAGCGGGTACTCTTCCTCTCGCGTTTCGAATCCTTTTGACGCGATCACCCACTTTTCCATCAGCGCGCGGGTAGAGATGATACTTTCCAGGACGCCTGCCGCTCCCAGCGCGTGCCCGAAATAACCTTTCAGGCTATTCACCGGCACGTTATTCAGGCCGGCGCGCGCGAGGGCGATTGCCTCCATCCGGTCGTTATATGGTGTTGCCGTGCCGTGCGCGTTGACAAAGGCGATCTCCCCCGGGTCTATCCCGTCCAGTGTTGCTTTCAGGGCGAGGAAGCATCCTTCTCCTGTCCTTGATGGGCCAGAGATATGATTCGCGTCGTTGCGGGTGACGCCTCGCGCCAGCATGATGCCGCGATCCCCCTGGCTTGCCCTCTTGTAGATCACGGTCGCGGCGGCCTCGCCGAGATTCAGCCCTGTTCGGTTCGCGTCAAACGGGCGGCACGTTTCCGGCGACAGGGCCTTGAGGCACTGGAATCCGGAGACGATGAATCGCGACAGCATCTCCGCGCCGATCACCGCGGCATGGTCGCATCTTCCTGCTTCCAGTGCCCGTAGTGCCGCCACCTGCGCGGACGCGCCGGAGATACACGCGTTGGAAATCACCACGGGTTCATTCGGGTTCCCGAAGTGCCGGGAGACGATCCGGGCAGAGTGCCAGGGATAGATCTCCTCGCGACGCGATCCCGGCGCGAGGCCGTCGAGCAGCGCCACGTTTCCCTTTGTCGAGGAGAAGAAGAATTGCACGCGCGGGCTGGAGAGATCTATTCCTGCCTCTGTTGCAGCGCGTGTCGCGGAGAGGATGGCTGCTTTTTCCAGGGGGGACTCCTTGCCGGCGGGGATTCCCGCGCACTCCGATTCCAGTCGTTCCCTGTCGATCAGCGACGCCATGAATGATTCCGGCAATCCCGCGTACTCGCGGAGGCGCGTGCCGGAGCGCCCGGCGAGCACTGCCTGGTAATTTTCTCCTGTCGTGAAGCCGAGCGAGGAGATGATGTTATCGCCGATCCACGCGATCATCGCAGTCCCATTTTTCGTTTCCACTCCTCGTAGAAGGGTGGGTTTCCCCATACCAACCGGTATTCTTTGTCGAGGAAGACCTGCGCGGAGTGACCGGTGGCGATCACGATTTCGTCGCGTTCGTCGCGGATCTCGTAGTCGAAGAGGATCTTGGCCGCGTCCGTGTCGCGAAAGGTGACGCGCGCGCGGGCCTTGTTCCCGTAGATTAGCGGGCTCTTGTAGTTGAATTTCAGTTCGACCAGCGGGGCGTAGTACCCGTTACGGGCGATGTCGAGGTAGCCCAGGCCGTACTCGGCCCCGAACGCCTCGCGGGCGTCCTCGAAGTAGAGCGCGTAGGAGCCGTGCCAAACGATGTTCATGGAGTCTACCTCGCTGAAACGTACCTCGATCTCTTTCGATGTTCTCAACACGATCGGTTGCGCGTTCATTTGCTCGAGATGTCCGTGGTGAATATTTTCATCCCGCAGGAGGCGATCAACTCCTCGCCGACCTTGATGCTGGCGTTCACGAGTGTTACCTGGAAGATCTCTTCCCGCACTTCTACCCGCGTGGTCAGCACCTCGCCGACGCGAGGCAGGCGGGAGATCTCCATGTCGCGGATAGCGCCGATGAAGCCCAGCTTTACCGTGTCGTGGCGCGCGTACTTGTTGATGTATCCCATCCGCGCGGCGCATGTCTGCGCGATGTTCTCGACGAGACCCGGTTCTGTCAACCGGTTGTCTTCGCGGAAGAAGGTGTTCTCGTCCACGCGTAGAGACGCGCGCGTCTCTGTCATGTCGCAATGGAGCAGGCGATCGATCATGACGAACGGGGGACGTTGAGGAAGGAGTTCGAGCACGTCGATCTCGTCAAATGTCCCGGGACAATGGTCCATTGTCCCGGAACATTGACTCATTGTTCCGGAACATTGGCTCGTTGTTCCGGAACAATGACTCGTTGTTCCGGAACATTGGCTCATTGTCCCGGGACATTGGTCCATTGTTCCGGAACATTGACTCATTGTTCCGGAACATTGACTCATTGTTCCGGAACAATTGCCCGTTGTCCCGGAACAATTGTCCATTGTCCCGGAACAATTGTCCATTGTTCCGGAACAATTTTTCCTTTTACATACCATGATCGTGTGGCCTTTCCCCAGCCCGTCCACGATTCGTTCGACGATCAGGCCGGCCTCTTCCACGTGCCGCGTCATGTCGCCGGAGAGATACATCTTGCTATTTCCGTTGGCCATGGCGGTAAAATAGAGACTGATTTGCGTCAGGCAGTAGGCGGCGGCCTCGAAGCGTTGCCTGTCCCAGAAGGTTTCCATGATAAAGAGCCGCGCGTCATCGTCCATGGCTTTTGCTGCCCGCGCGAGGATACTCGTTACCTCCTCTCCCGAGAAACAGTCGAGGAACTGGCTCATCCAGATCGCGTCGAAACCTGCCGGGAAGGGGGTTGTTCGATCCAGCAGGTCCGCGCCGTGTCCAGAGATCCGGTCGGCCCCCGGCAGCCCTGCCGTTTGCTCCTTCATCAACTCGATTTGCCGGGGCAAGTCCATGACCGTCACCCTCACTCCCGGGTCGCGAGCCACGCAGCGCGCTGCCCACCGCCCCGTGTTCCCACCCACGTCCAGCAGCGCGCGGGGGCGTTGCTCGAAGACGATCTCCAGGGCCTCGTCGAACGCGCTATCGGAGTAGAAATGATCGAACCCGAACCAGCTTTTCTGCACGTGACCGGGCAGGAGCGAGAGCCCCTCGTAGATCGTTTTCCAGTCGCCGAAGACGCGTAACCCTGCCGGTTTCCCGCTCACCAGCGCCTCCTCCAGGTTGAACCATCCCAGGTAGTTAACGTCGTGGTTGAAGTCCATGTTCACCCGCACCAGCGGGTCGTTGAGCAGGAACCATCCCGCCTTCGAGGTCTCGAAGCGGCCCTCCTTGCAGAGCACCGTGCCGATCGTCAGCGATGATTCCAGTAGCACTGCCGCCGCGTAGGGTGACAGCCCGCATTTCCCCGCGACCTCCTCCCGCGTCAGTCCCGTGCCGGAGTCCAGCAGCGCTTGCAAGATCCCGAACTTGACCATCAGCCGCGATACCTGGAAGAGTACCGGGCCGAACGAAATTTCGTGTGCCAGTCGTTGTGCCTCCAGCGCCGGGCGGCTTTCCCTGGAATATCTTTTTTCCAGCTCGGGGAATAATGTCATCTCATTCATCTTTTTTCCAAAACGCGTAGTAGTTAAACCATTGTTCGGGATATTGCCGCGCGATCTTTTCCAGTTCCGCGGCAAACGCGCGGGCGCGGGCGGCAGTACCCTCGTTTCTTGTCAATCCTCCCGGGAGCGCCACCGGTTGCACGTGGACGGTATATCTCCTCGCGCTCTCTTTCATCACGAAGATCGCGAGCATCTCTACCCCCAGGCTCCCGGCCAGCGCGAACGCGCCCGACGGAAGGGAGACCTTCCCGCCGAGGAGGTCGCAGGGGACGTGCTTCGTCGACCCGTAAATCCGGTCGCAGGGGATGCTCGCGATCTCGCCGTTTTGCAGGGCGGCGTGGATGGTAAACAGGTGCGACATGTCTTCCAGCACGGGGATCGCGCGGGCGTTGTTCTCTTCCATCACGCCATCCCGGTTTCGTTGTACCGTCCGCGTCTCTCCCGGGAACACCAGCGCGTTTACCCGCTTGCGTCCCGCGTGGAGCAGGTAGCCGGCGATCTCGAAGTTGCCAACATGTGCCCCGGCGATAATAAATCCCTTCTCTCCCTCCAGCAGGCGACGAAAGTGCTCCTCTCCCTTGATCTCCACGCGGAAGAGGTCGCCGCGCCCGGCGAAGACGGCAAAGCGATCCAGGATCACTTGCCCGAAAATAAAATGGTTGCGATACGTGCCGGTAAAGGCGCGCCAGCGCGAGTACCCGTGCCGGCGACGCAGGTAACGATAAATTTCCAGGTAATTCGCGCGGGAGAAGAGCATGTAAAATGGCACTACCAGCGCCATCATGGCATAAGCGAATCGAAGGCCAGGCAACCGCACGAGGAGAATCATCCCCCGTTGTCCCCACGAGCCTCCTCCCGTGTTTCCTTTCCATTTTCGTTCGGCGGTCATTCCTTCCCTTGTTTCACTTTCGACTCGATATAGTCGCAAAAGTCGCCCAGCGTCCGCACGCCGGTCATCTCTTCGGCCTTGATCTTGAAGCCGAAGTCGCGTTCCACGATCACGACAATATCCACGAAGTCGAGGCTGTCGATCGCCAGGTCCTCCTTCAGCCTCGCGTCCGGCGCGATGGCGGTCTCGTCCACCTCTATTTCCTCGACCAGGAACGTTTTCACGATATTTTCTATCTCTTCTCTTTTCATGGTAATGGGTGTTATTGAATTTTTCTTATCACCAGCGCGCTATTCGTTCCCCCGAAGCCGAAGGAATTTGACAGCAGCAGGTTTATCTCTTTTTCTACCGTTTCTGTCGCGATATTCAGCTTGCGCGAATAGTCGTCGGGCCGTTCGAAATTGATATTCGGGGCCACGAAAGAGTCCCTCATCATCAAGATGGAGTATAGCACCTCGCTCGCGCCTGCCATCCAGCACTCGTGTCCGGTCATCGACTTGGTCGAGCTGATCAACGGGCGCGAGTCGCCAAAGAGCCTGTCAAGCGCGATCGCCTCGAACATGTCCCCCTGCGGCGTGGAGGTCGCGTGAGCGTTCACGTAGTCGATCGCGCTGGCGGCCACGCCCGCGTCTGCCAGCGCCCGGCTCATCGCGATCTCGCACCCCTCGTCGCTGGGCTGAGAGATCTGTTTCCCGTTCGACGAGAAGCCGTACCCCACGACCTCCGCCAGTACCCGCGCTCCACGCCGCCGCGCGTGCTCGTACTCCTCCAGCACGAGGCTCGCCGCCCCGCCGCTTGGCACTAACCCGTCTCTTCCCGCGTCAAACGGGCGCGAGGCCCTTGCCGGGTCGTCTACCCGCGTCGAGAAGGCGCTCAAGGCGTCGAAGCTCCCCATGGAGTAGAGGTTCGTCTCTTGCGCGCCCCCGCACAACACCAGCTCCTGTAACCCGTGCCGGATAAACAGGTATCCCAGGCCGATCGCGTGCGAACCACTGGCACATGCCGCGCTAATCGTCATGTTGACGCCCCGCAGCTTGAAGATCGTCGAGAGGTTCATCGTCACTGTCGAGTTCATCGACTGGAAGATCGCTCCCGACCCCAGCAGTGTCGTGTCCTTTTTCTCCATCACCACGTTATTGGCCTCGATCACGGCCTTGGCCGAGGAGTCGTTCCCGTACAGGATGCCAGCCTCGTTCTCCTCGAGATAGGCCGCGTCGATCCCCGCCTCCCGGAACGCCTCTACTGTTGCCGCGTACGCGTACTCGCCCTCCTCGGCCAGGCCCACGCGTAGCCGCCTGTCGAGAACGCCCTTCAATTTCGGTGGCTCCACGATGCCGGTCAGCGGCGAGCGATACCCGTGGGCCGCGCGCGCCGGGTCGATCCCGATACCGGACTTCCCGGCGCGGAGTGACTCTCTCACCTCCGCCAGGCTTTTTCCTATGCAGGAATAGATCCCCATTCCCGTGATCACTACTCGTTTCATCTTGCTGTTTTTCGCGTGTATTTTATAATCCCCCGCTGACGCCGATTACTTGCCCCGTGACGTATGACGCCTCGTCTGAGACCAGGAAGGAGACCAGGGCGGCTACCTCTCCGGCCGTGCCGAAGCGTCCCGCGGGGACGCGTTTCGCGAGCGCTACCCGGTCAAGGTCGCGCGTCATGTCCGTGTCAATAAAACCGGGCGCGACGGCATTTACCGTTACCCCTTTCTTGGCTACCTCCAGCGCCAGCGCGCGGGTAAAGCCAATGATCCCAGCCTTCGAGGCGGAGTAGTTCACTTGCCCGGCCATGCCGCTTACCCCGGAGACGGAGACGACGTTCACGATACGTCCCCGTTTCCCGCTCATCATGTAGCGCGCCAGCGCGCGGGTGACGTGGAAAACACCGTTCATGTTCGTGTTGATAACGTCGTGCCACTCCTCGTCGGTCATCCAGAATAGCAGGTTGTCCCTCCGCGTGCCGGCATTATTGACCAGCACCTCGATGAAGGCCCCGGCGTGCCGGTCGTTCCACTCGTCGATGGCGTCGGCCACTTCCCGCGCGTTTCCCACGTCGAACGGCATCAGTTCGCCCGTTCCACCGCCGGCAACGATTTCGTCGAGCGTCTCTCTCGCCTTCTCCTCGTTTGCCCGGTAGTTGACCAGCACGTGGTATCCCTCCGCGGCCAGGCGCGTGGCGATGGCCCGCCCGATCCCGCGTGACGCGCCGGTCACCAGCGCGTATCGTGTTTTCATCGCGTCCATGCTTTTGCTTGTAAATAGTCGTTCATTCGTTTGATCTCTTCGTGCAGCGGGCGATCCTTGACGAGTACCGGGAATCGCGCCCGCGTCTCCTCGTACATCTCCTTGCCGGCGCGCGAGAGCGAGTCGCGGATCCTCAGGCAGTCGATGGCCTGGGCAATGGACATGAAATGGATGCTCATCACCTGGAACGCGTTCTCGATGACCGTGGCGGTGATTTGCGCGGCGTTTGTGCCCATGCTGACGATGTCCTGGTTATCGTTATTGTTCGGGATGCTGTGGACGTACATCGGGAAGGAGAGCGTTTGCGACTCGGCGGTCGTTGACGTGGCCGTGAACTGCGCGGCCTGCATCCCGTAGTTTAGTCCCCTGACCCCCAGGTTGACGAACGGCGGGAGAATCCCGTTGACCCGGTCGTGGAAGAGGTAATTCATCTGGCGTTCGGCGAGCATCGTCAGGCGGGTGATCGCGATCTTTAGCCGGTCCATCTCGAGCGACACGTAATCCCCGTGGAAGTTCCCCCCGTGGTACACGTTCCTGCTCTCCAGGTCTACGACCGGGTTGTCACTTGCCGAGTTGATCTCTCGCGTCAGTACCGCGCTGACTCCCTCGATGACCTCTTGCACCGGGCCGAGCACCTGCGGGACGCATCGCAGCGAGTAATGTTCTTGCACCTTTTCATCGCCGGTGTGTTGCTGGTAGTAGAACTCTTCCCGTTTTCGCGTTCTCCGGGAACCGGCCAGCGCGTCTCGCATCTTTTCGGCGACGAGCGATTGCCCCGGGTGTTCCTTCGCGCGGTTCAGCTCCCTGGAGAAGTGATCGTCGAACGATCCCGTGATCTCGTTCATCATGCACGAGGCGAGGATCGACAGTTCCAGCAGTTGCCGCGCCCGGATCGCGTTTACCAGCCCGATGCCGGTCATGGCCGAGGTGCCATTGGCCAGCGCGAGCCCCTCGCGGACGTGTACCCGTACGGGCTCCAGGCCGAGTTCGTCCATCACCTCCCGCGTGGGTCGCCGGCCGCGGTAGAAGACTTCCCCTTCCCCGATGAGGCAGAGGGCCACGTGCGCGAGTTGCACGAGGTCACCGCTCGCGCCGACGCTCCCGTGCTCGGGGACGAGCGGCATGACGCCGTGGTTGAGGAAGTCGGCCAGCAGGGTGACGACCCCCGGGTGTATGCCGGAGTATCCCTGCAGGAAGGTGTTGAGACGGGCCAGGAGGATCGCCCGGACGTGCAACGCGGGGATGGGCTGTCCCGTCCCCGTGCAGTGGCTGCGGATGAGGTTATACTGGAGTTCCGCGCGCGCCGAGTCGTCCACCCGGTAGCGGGCCATGGGGCCGAAGCCGGTATTGATGCCGTAGATTGTTTTCTCGTCGGAGAATTGTTTCAGGAAGTCGAAACTCGCTTGCACGTGATCGAGCACCCCCGGACCAAGCGTTATCTGTTCGTTTTGAAAGACCACTTGCTCTACGCGAGCGAGAGTCAGCTGTTTTGTTGTGATTTCCATCTGTGTTGTTTACTTGCCGCGAATGTACAGATTCACGGACAAAGTAACAAACAGCCGGGTAGCCGTGACACGCTCCACGTGTCGTTGGCGAGGGCGTCGCGGGCGCTGTCGCGGAAAACAAATCGCGCGACAACCGGGAGGTCGTCGCGCGATCATGACAGTGGCGGGAGTGTTATCTCTTGCCACCCGTGTTAAACGTGAGGCCTACTTGCAGGCTCAGGTCGCGCGACCCGACGGGAAGAAAGTAGGACTTGGAGACCTTCGCGAGGGCGCAATCGCTGGCGATGAATAACGCCGGGCCAACGCGCGGGGAGAGGTGCAACGCGAGTCCCATGCTCTTCGCCGGGCGCGACGTGAAGAGGGAATAGCTGGCGCTGGCGGCCAACCAGTAGCAGGGGCGGAAGTTGGCAGAGAGGGTACAGGTGTTCATGTCATTCCCGCCGACCTGCTCGCGGGAGTACAACGCCCCGACGGAGATCTTGTCATTGAGCACGGCGTACTCGACGCCGGCATTGATCCTCGCGTTAAGTGCTTCCGAGTATGCTTCCGCCGTGCTTTCGGGGAAGAAGTCCAGGCCGCCCTGGAACTTTTCGAGCGCGTCGTCGAGGACATCCTCGATAGAGCTCCCGTCCTCGCCGACGGAATAATCTTTCGGTTCGATGACGACTGCCATCTCGGCGGTTTTGGCGTTAATGGTATTCTTCGCGGACCACTTGATGAAGCCGATGTCGTTGACGGCAGCGGAGACGGTAAGTTGCCCGGCGTCGCCGAAGTCAAAGAGGCGGAAAGAGCCCCCGATGTCGATAGCCCCGCCGATCCCGGGGAGGTTTTCCTTATCGAAGTTGAAGCCCTTGATCGAGCCGTTTTCCTTTGGCCGGGTGGAGATGCCGGGGGCCGAGATGACGAGGGAGGCGCGGGACTGGACGCTCCAGGCGTTTTCACTGGCGGAGACGCGCAGTTGTTCGATGTTGGCGCGGGCCTCCCCGAGGCCGAGGAGGAGCTTGGGCCGGACGCCGACGTGCAGCCGGTCATCGAGGAACGAGCGGGCATACCCGACGCCTATCTCCGCGTGTGCTCTCGCGGAGACGCTGACCCCGGAGATGTCGTAGGTGGTGGTGGCGTCCTGGTCGGCGAACCCTACCTTGACGAACTCGAAGAGGGAGCGCGGCAGGTCGGTGTTAACGTTCACGCGCAGCCCGACGTGGAAGTTCCAGAAGTTCTTTTTCCCGGCGAAGCCTATCGAGATCATGTCGATGGCGATATCGCTAGAGAAGTAGTTGTTGTCGGAGATCCCGGCGAGGAAGGTCTCCGGGGAGATGCTCTTGTGCAGGAAGGTCACGGGCTTGACGGGATCCCCTTGCAGGAAGAGAAAGTTGTCGAGCGTGAACGTGTTAGTTACCCCGCCGGCATAGAAATTCCCGACCATTGGGACGCCGACATACCCGCGATCGGGGTAGAGGGCGGGATTGAGGTAATGCCTCGCGTGCGAGGTAGTCATGAAGTAGGAGGCTTTTGTTGCCTGTGCCGACGCGATCGCGGGAGCGACGAGGGCGATAATGACGAGTGATATGATAGTTACTGTTCTTCTTTTCATGGCAACGCGGTATTAGAATTCAACGTGCATTCCGCCTGTTTTCAGGACGAGTTGATTCAGGACGAGGTAATCGTCGCGGTCGAGGGTGACATTTTCGAGCCCGTCGAAGACAAAGACGATCCGTATCCCGTCGGCGTTTGCCATGAAGGGCGCCTTGTCGCTTGCCACTTGCAGGAGGAACTCCTGCGAGGCCTTGTTCGTGACCTTTCGGTCGGCGAGCTTGATCTCGTCGATTGCATTCCCCTCGCGGTCGGTGAGGCTCAGTTGCATCGTGATGACCGCGGACTCGTTAAGGCCGCTGATAAACATGTCGAGATTTCCGACGAGCGAGATATCCCCCGCGCCGTCGAAGAAGAACTTTTCGGCGACCTCCTCGGTGAAGAGGTTCGAGACGAGGTACTCCATGGCGAAGTCCCCGTAGATCCCCGGGAGCTCCGTGAGGTTAGATTTAAACCAGGCGGTGTCGACCGCGCCGACGGGCACGGGGGGAATGTAAAGCACCGCGTTCTTGTCGCGCGCGCTAAAGTCGTAATCCTTGTCGATACACGCTTGCGCGCAGAAGACGCAGATGGCGATGATAACGGGTAGTGTTTGTTTTTTCATGAGGTATTCTTATTTGTTGTTGTGATTTCCGGCGAAGTGATGATAGAACCGCGTAATGGTCGTGATCCCGTTGAACAATTGTTGCAGGGGGAAGTTCTCGTTTGGCGAGTGGATCGCGTCGGTAGCGAGGCCGAAGCCGAGGAGGATTGTCTTGATGCCGAGGATCTCCTCGAAGGCGGCGATGACGGGGATACTTCCCCCGGAGCGCGTGGGCACGGGCAGCTTGCCGTAGACGTCGAGGCAGGCCTGTTCCGCGGCGCGATAGGCAGGCAGGTCGATGGGGCAGGCGTAGGAAGGTCCCCCGTGGAGGTACTCGACGGTGACGGTGACGTGCCCCGGCGCGATCGCCTGGAGGTGTTCCTGCACCAGCCGCGCGATCTTCTCGTGTTGCTGGCGCGGCACGAGGCGGCAGCTCAGCTTGGCGCGCGCCTTGGAGGGAAGCACCGTTTTCGCTCCCTCGCCGGTATACCCGCCTTGGATGCCGCAGACGTCGAGGGTGGGGCGGATGCCGACGCGTTCGATAGTCGAGTATCCTTCTTCACCCTTGAGGGCGCGCACGCCGATATTTTTCTTGTAGGTCTCCTCGTCGAAGGGGGCCCCGGCGGCCCGCTCGCGTTCTTCTGGCGAGACCTCCTGCACGTCGTCGTAGAAGCCGGGCACGGTCACCCGTCCCTTCTCGTCCTGCAGCGAGGCGATGAGGCGGCACAGCTCGTTGATGGGATTGGCGACGGCGCCCCCGAAAAGGCCGGAGTGCAGGTCGATAGCCGGGCCGGTGACCTCCACTTGCCAGTAGGCCAGGCCCCGCAAACCGGTAGTGATTGACGGGGTATCGGCGGCGATCATGGAGGTATCGGAGACGAGAATCACGTCGGCGGCGAGCATCCCCGCGTGTTCGCGACAGAAGGCGGGGAGGTTGGGTGAACCGATCTCTTCCTCGCCCTCGACCAGGAACTTGACGTTGCACGGGAGGAGGTCTCGCGAGACGAGGTACTCGAATGCCTTGAGGTGCATGAATGCTTGTCCCTTGTCGTCATCCGCGCCGCGCGCCCGGATCTTTCCTTCCTTGATGACTGGCTGGAAGGGGTCTGTTGTCCATTCGTCGAGGGGGTCGACGGGCATCACGTCCATGTGCCCGTAGACAAGAACGGTGGGCAGCGACGGGTCGATGATCTTCTCGGCGAACACGACGGGATGTCCGCCGGTGGGTAGCACCTCCGCGCGGTCCGCGCCTGCCTCGAGCAGGAGCTTCTTCCACGTTTCGGCGCAACGGTACATCTCCCCCGCGTGTTCTGGCCGCGACGAGATCGACGGGACGCGGAGGAGTTCGAACAGTTCGTCAATGAACCGCCCGGAATGTGTTTCGATGTAAGTTTTGATAGCTTCCACGGTGAGTGTTGTTACATGTTTACAGGCGGCAAAGATAGAGATTTCTCCCACTTATCGTCACAGCTTCCCGATAATCTCCCGTTGTTCCTTGAAGAAAATCCTCCGGGGCATCTCTCCAGCCTCGGAGATAAGCGTGGAAAGGCGTTTGAGGGAGAGCACCCATTCCCGGATCATCGAGAACATGACCGGGTCGACGGAGGCAAGGACGTTTAGCGTGAAAATGCTCAGGCAGCTGACAGAACCGTGCTTGTAGACGGTATAGCTATAAGTCGACTCGAAATTGATGTTCGAGATATAGAAAAAGAGGGGGTTACCGGAGTCATATTTCCCGTTCGTTGCCGCGCGTTCCATGTCGTCGAGCATCAGCAGCAATTCCGCCTGTATCTTTTCTTTCTCCTCGTCGAGGAGCAGCCCGACCCCGTTAAAATAGCGAATATCGTTGATCAGGTACCGGAAAATCATCGGGTCGAGGATGATGAAGGTAGTTTTTATCCCCTCGACGGCCCGCACGTATCGCCTGCAAAGTTCCGTGAATCGATCCGGGAAAGAGAGTTCGCTATACGGGATCATGTTCTCCCGTCCCTCGTGCTGGTAGGTCCACTTGTAGCATCTCAATCGCGTCAGGTGGAGATACTTCGCGGTAAAGACCGACGGGATCATGTTCATCGCGATGCCCAGCTCGGAACCCGGGTCCTCCCTTGCCCGCTCGTAGGCGTTGACATTACGCAGGAAAAGCTCGTAATTCTTGTCGCTCGAGTCCGAGTAACTGATTGCCGTGTAGAAGAACGGGATAGAATCTTCCCGGCTATTGCACGCGATCGCGTCCAGCGATAAATTCAATTTCTCGGCCATGATCACCGCCTCGGCGAAGGTGAAAGGGACTTCCCCGCGCAGCCTGCGGTAGGCGGCTTCCCTGCCGATGCACAGGAAATCGGAAAGGGTCGAGGCAAGGTTACGGCCAACAGGGAGTTGTTCCCGCATGGCGGAGGTGAAATGTTCCAGGAGAATGTCATTTTTCATACCGTCAAGACACGAGAAAACGCTCGCGCGCGCTCAAGATTGTAATTAAATAACGCGAATCTAATAACATTTTTCAATTTAGAAAATGTTTCTGCTTGCACGTGCGCGTATCGAACGGGAAAAACGGGGATTCCCGCGCGCTTCATGTCGCGTCCTGCCGCCTGTTCCCTGATTCGTCTCTCGTTGCTCTCGCCCTGCCGTTTCCCCGGCCGTTTTCCCCTGCCGTTTTCCCTTGCCGTTCCCCCGGCCGCGCTCTTGCCCGCGCGACGGACGCGAGGGGAAAAACCTCCCCGCTGGCGAAAAAAAACCGGGAACGCGTCTCGCTATCGTTCCCGGTACGCGCGTCCGGCGCGTTTCTCGTGCTGGTTACTCGCGATCCTCGTTCGTCCCCGCGTTATCTACCTCCTCGTTTTCCCCGGGTTTCCGCGCTGCTCGTCGTCCTCGTTCCGTCGCGAGGATATGCTTGTAGCGATCGGTGATGGCGTTCAGTTCCGCGATAAAGGTGGCCATTTCCGGGACGAAGTCCATGCCGTTCAGCGTCACGATGGCCTCGACGCGATTCAGTAGCGCGCGGAACGCCGCGTCCATGACTACCCGTGCCGCCTTCATGTGGGACGTTGGCCGCGCGAGGACCTCGCCGTAGCGCTCGCGCATCAGCGCGATGAAGGTCGCGTTGGCCGCAGCGAGCCGCGTGACACACTCCGTCAGGCCGATTGTCGCGACCAGCGCGGCATTTTTCGGCGCGTCCAGCTCGCGCAGGAAATCGTCCAGCGCGGCGGAAGCCTTGTCGTAACTTTTCCGGGTGATATTCCCGTAGTTGTCGACCAGCACTTGCATGTCCCGCGCCGCGTCTGCCATGGTGGGATTGTAGTGGAGACGAGTCGCCTTGACGATCATGACCAGGTAACGGTACAAGTTGTCGCGTAACTTGTCTTGCTCGTTGATTTTCCCGGTAAGCTTGCTCTCGCGGACGGGATCCAGGTCCGCGACTATATCCTTTAACGCGGGGTGATACCTCGCGTCATAGATGGTTTTAATCCCGACGACTCCCGGCCCTGTTTTAACAAAGAGGGCGTCGAGGTCCAGGTGGTACTGCGCGTAAGCGTCGTTCGTTAAATCCACGTAATTTAAGCGCGATAAGAGATAACTCATGATGTTCTGTTGTTTGTATTATTAAAAAGGTGTCGTCACCTGTCTAGTGAAAGTATCCCGCGGAGTCGCGGGGCCTTTTCACTAGGTCAGTGAAACCGTCTCGCGGGCTCGCGGGGCCATTTCACTGGTTCAGTGAAACCGTCTCGCGGACTCGCGAGGCCCATTCACTGGGACAGTGAAACCGTCTCGCGGGCTCGCGAGGCCTTTTCACTAGGTCAGTGAAACCGTCTCGCGGCCTCGCGGGGCCATTTCACTGG
>JAITJA010000141.1 GCA_031279175.1 Odoribacteraceae bacterium | reverse complement strand
GGTAACGAGAGCATTTCCCCGTAGTTGTTGGCAATTAAGGCCGGGATCGGGTAGCAGGCGTCGAAGATCGAACGCGGGATTTCCGGTAGGTTACCACATACCATCAGCACGGCAATTGTCTCGCCCAGCGCGCGCGAGACAGCCAGGACAACCGCGGCCATGAGGCCCGGTAAGACGTTTCGAACAACGACTTTCTTTGTTGTCTGCCACCGCGTGGCGCCAAGGGAGATGGAGGCCTCGCGTAGCTCGCCGGGCACGGATGAAATCAACTCGATGAAGAGACTCACGAGTAATGGCAAGATCATTACCCCGAGGACAATCCCGCCGGCAAGCATCGTGTAGCCGGTGGAGAACTCGACGAAACGAGGCGCTAACCATCCGGCAATAAAAGGGACGATGAGTAACGTGCCCCATACCCCGTAGATAACGGATGGAAGGGCCGCCAGGATGTCAAGGGCCGGGAAGACGTATTTTCGTATCACCGGACGAGCGTATTCCGTGAGGTAGATCGCGGTAAGCAACGAGATAGGTACTGCCATGACCACGGCGATGACAGTAACCCAAATCGTTCCCATGATGAAGGGGAGAAAACCAAATTCTCCTCGCATCGGTTTCCAGTTGCTCGAGAAGAGAAGGTCGCCCAGCGAGTACTCGGCAAGAACAGGAGCGGATTTCACGTAAAGACCAACGCCCATGATCACAACTAATAACATCGACACGAGGGTCAGGGAGAACATAATCCCCCCGGCGAGTTTGTCTTTCAGCACGCGCGTTCGTAGCATCCTGTCTCCTGTCGTTATTTTTCTTGCAATTGTTCCAGTCCCCGTTGCAGTTTTCCGGCAGAGAGACTAATGTAGCCGGCGGGAACGTTGAACTCTTGTCCTTTCGTGAGGATAAATTTGAGGAACTCGATGACTTCTGCCTTTCGCGGTATCCCGTTCGCGACAAGATAGAGGTCGCGGGCGGGAGGCGACGGGTACTTGTCATCAGCGATGGCCTGGATGATCGCGTCCTTCGTGTCGTAAAACAGTTCTTCGGGATCGAGTGTCCCGTTCTCGTTCACGTCGATGGGAAGCACGAGCAATCCGGGATTCGGCGCGCGGGTACCCTCGTCGTAGGCATACGAGAGGTTGTTTAGCCCGATGCCGAGCGGGTCTTTTTGCACGGCGGTGGCCAGCCCGGGATCGCCGTAGACGGCTGTACCGAGGAGGTCTTCCTGTTTCTTGTCCAACCATAAGGCCCACGTTTCGGCCGCGCCGCAAGCGTCGGAGCGGGTATAGACGTGAACGGCCTCGGAACGGGAAGTACCGGCAACGTCTCCCCATGTTTTATGCTCGCCGGTAATCCAGAGTTTGATGGCGTCCTCGCGCGTTAACCCGCTCTTCATTAGGTCGGCCAACGCGGGGTTCGAGGCGTTAATGGTCGGGACCACCGCGTCTTTGGCCACGGCAAAGCTAACGGCCCCTCTCTCGATCTCGGGCGGGTAGACTTCGCGGGAAACCATCCCGAGGTCAACTACTTTCGCCAGCGCGTCGGTCATGCCCTTCCCCGCCCCGCCGGCAGAGATGTCGATCCGTACACCGGGGTGCAGTTGTTTGAACTCGTCAGCCCATTTGACTACTAACGGGTAGAGAGCGAAAGCTCCGGAGACGGAGATCTCTCCTTTTAATCCCTCCTCTTTTTTAGCGGGCCGCGATTTGCAAGAGGAAAGCACGAGACCTGCCAGTAGGATAATAATAATCTGTTTCATGTGATCGTGTGTTTATTTAGAAAGAATAGTAAAACGTTCGGCTAGAAGGAGAGGACAACTTGCGTCGTCAGGTAGTGATTCTTGTATATCCCTCCATTGATATTCGTGAAGCTATAGTTAGCCATGACCTGTACATTCTTCATGGGAGTGTAGCGGATGCCTGTCAAGTACTTGATGGTTTCGTTGGTAACACTGGAAGAAGAAGATATCGTGCGGTCCAGTATAAAGTAATCGTATTTCGCGAGCAATTGCAGGGTAGGAATAACGCGATACCCGAAAACGGTATAGTGTCCCTCGCTTTTGAGGGTACCGGTTTCCCCGGCGATATACTCGGTACGCACGAGGATTCTCGTGTTCTCGAATTTAGCACCAACGCCGCCGCGAATCCGGTCGCCGGAGCCCTGGTAAAATGACGCGGCAACGGAAAACTCTTTAAAGGGATTCACGGTGAAGATAGCGGAGACATCTTTAGCGTTATTGTTATCGCTGGTATTGATCCCGTTCCCGTTAAAGATACCGGCGTGATAATTTAAGATATTATATCCGCCTTCTCTCGGAAGAAATCCCCCGTGGACGGAGAGTCCGATATCCCTGCCATTGGCGGAGACGCCGGAAACGTCGCTATAGTTGACGAGATAAGTAATGACCAGCGAATTATCGATTGTCTCGAGCGAGGCTGGCCCGTAGGGATTCTCGAGCGAGAAAGGAATCTTGTATTGTCCGGCTTGCACGTTGAGGTGCGGGGTAGCTTTCCAGGTAACGTAAGCGTCAAGAATCTTGGGTGACTTGGCAAATTCGACCTGCAAGCGATAGTTAAACGAGGAGAAGCCCCCCCTGAAGTCCAACCGCGCGCGACGCACGTCAAAACTATTGCTCTTGGTCGTTATGGAAGGACTATTATCGGGATAATACGTGCTGTTATCGTAATGATACCTGAGATTGACCAACCCGGAGATAGAGGGCAACTTCGAAATGATTTTCTCTATCTTGTCTACGCGGGTTTCTACCTCCTGCGCGATCGTACGCGAGGTATTCATGAACAGCAAACTACCTGCAAGGCATGTAAGAACGAATATTTTTCTCATATCTTTCATGTTATAATTATGTTATTTAAAATCGGACGACGAAAGTACGGAATTAAATGAAAAGATCGATCATCGCCCCTCTGTTCATCCCGATTTTTACGTACAAATACCCATCATTTAGCGTACATGTACTCACGCGAGGCGAAGCGATCAGGTTGCCGGGATTCCCGGGGTTTTATCGACGGGCAGCGAGGTATTCCCGGGGGACATATAACGTGTGCTGGTGATTATCAGGCAGGGGACAACTCGTGCCGGGGGCGCGTCAGGGGACGGGACGGACACGCGGGGGCGAGGGCGTCACGCGTCTCTTTCTCGTTCTTTCTTATCCAGCGTCTCCAGAGCCCGGAGGATTGTCTCGAAATCAAAGCCGCGCCCCGACGCGAAACGAAAGAGCTTGGCCTTACGCTTGTATGGATCATCTTCCTTCAAGTTTCCGGCTTTTTGTTGCAGCAGGTACAGGCAAGTCTCCTCCTGGTTGATCCCCGTATCGTCAAGCGAGGCGATGGCCCTGGCGACGAGCTCCCCCGGGAGTTGTTTCCGGCGCAACGCCTGCTCGATCTTGAGACGTCCCCAGCGTTTGAAGCGGAATTGATCCCGCGCGTAGGCCATCGCGAAACGTTCGTCGTTCACGAAATGATGTTCTTGCAGGTAAATCATGCAGCTGGTGATCTCTTCCTCTGTTAATTCTCGACGGAGCAGCCACGCGCGTATCTCGAAACTCGAGTATTCTCGGCGACTGCAACGGGCCGCGATGATTTGCAGGGCTTTTCTGGCGTTCATGTCACTTATTTTCTTTTCTCGCACCTGACCATTCGTTCTTTCCCGAAGAGATCTCGTCGCGATTCGACGCGTTCATATCCCGCGCTTTCCAGTAACGCGATAACCTCCGCGCCCAGGGCCTCGTTGATCTCGAAAAAGATCTTGCCGCCGGGGGCGAGGTGGTGCTGCCCGAAGTGGAGGATGACGCGATAGAAGAGTAGCGGGTCGTCGTCCGGCACGAAAAGCGCGCGGTGAGGCTCGTGCAGCAGTACCCTGTCGGACATCGCGGCCCGCTCGGAGAGGCGGACGTAGGGAGGGTTGCTCACGATCGCGTGATAGACCGGCCACTCCCGTTCCTCGTGGCGCGTGATGTCCCGCTCCATGAATTTGACCGTAACGTTATTCAGGCGAGCGTTCTCCCTGGCCACCCGGATGGCCCCGGCGGAGAGATCCACCCCGTGCACCTCCGCGTCGGGGAAGCTTCCGGCCAGGGCGATGGCGATACAGCCGCTCCCGGTGCCGATATCCACCAGGCGGTCGCCGGCTTGCAGTCCGGACGATTCGCGTACCCACTCGACCAGCTCTTCTGTTTCCGGCCTGGGAATTAGCGTTTCCTCGTTCAGGCGGAAGCGTCTCCCGGCAAATTCCGTCTCTCCCATCGCGTACTGGAAGGGGCGTCCTGCCTTTAATTGCCCGATGATTTCTATAAATTTATTCACCCCGTCGCTCGCCAGGGGGTCGTGTTTTCTCAGATGAATGTCTACCTTTGTGTACCGGAAAAACTCGCGGAAGAGGATCGCGCAAAGAAAACGCGTTTCATTCTCGTCGTAGACGCCTTGTAGCTCGCGCGCCGCGTGCATGTATAGCCGGGATATCGTATTCATGATACAAAGGTAACGAAATAGATGGATTGGAAAGTCTTCACGATATACACCCTTGTCTTCCTGTACATCTTCATGGTGACAGGGATTGCTTTCAAGATTGTTCTCGAGAATCGCAACCCGGTAAGGACGCTGGCGTGGATGCTCGTGTTGATCTTGTTACCGCTGGCGGGGATAGTGCTTTATTTCTATTTCGGCACGAACTACCGGAAGGTAAAAATGTTCTCGATGAAGGAGCTGGGCGACTTCAAGTGGTTGCAATACATGAGCGAGGACCAGAAACAGCGGATCAAGAAGGCGGAGTTCCTGAAAAAGGAGGACATGGAGACGACGCGCAGGTTGATGACCCTGTTGCTTAACAACAGCAAGGCGCTACTCTCCAGGTACAACTCGCTGGAGGTGCTCAACAACGGCGAGGAGACCTTTAACGCTATCTTCCGGGCCATCTCCAGGGCCAGGCGCTACATTCATCTCGAGTATTACATCATCGAGGAGGGCGAGCTGGGGGATCGCCTGAAGGACGCGCTGACGCGCAAAGCGCGCGAGGGGGTAGAGGTACGACTGATCTACGACGACGTCGGGTGCTGGCGGCTTCCCAAGAAGTTCATCGCGGAAATGCGAGAGGCCGGTGTACAAGTCTACCCGTTTCTCCCCGTGCGTTTCCCCCTGCTCACGGGCAAGGCGAATTACCGGAATCACCGGAAAATTGTCGTGATCGACGGGGAGACGGGCTTCCTCGGGGGACTAAATTTCGCCGATCGTTACCTGCACGGGCTACCGGGCATCGGGATATGGAGGGACACGCATCTCAAGATCAAGGGGGAGGCAATCATCTCCCTGCATCTCGTGTTCCTGACCGACTGGTATTTCGCGTGCAGGGAGTTGCTCCTGGACAAGGAGGAGTACCTGCCTGCCAAGCGCGTGGACGGCAACACGGTCGTGCAGGTCGTCTCTTCCGGACCGGATAGCGACTGGACTTCTATCCAGCAGGCTTATTTCACGTTGATCAACATGGCGACCAAGTATGTCTTCATCTCCACTCCTTATTTCATGCCCGGGGAGACTACCGTTAATTGCATGAAGACGGCGGCCATGAGCGGCGTGGACGTGCGCCTGATGATCCCTTACAAGTCCGACTCGGCGTTGACGTACTGGTGCACGCGTTCGTACGTGGAGGAGTTGCTTGTCGCCGGCGTGCGGGTATTCAACTACAAGAAGGGATTTAATCACAGTAAGGTGATTGTCACCGACGGGCTGATCTCCAGCGTGGGGACCGCCAACATGGATCTCCGCAGTTTCGAACAGAATTTCGAACTGAATCTAATCATTTACGACCGGAATATTAGCAAGAAACTCGCCACGGATTTCCTCGCCGACCTGGACGCGAGCGAGGAGATTAATCTCCATCACTGGAAGTTCCGTTCCAAGAAAGAGAAGGTCCGAGAATCCGTCGCGCGTCTTTTCGCCCCCTTGTTATAGTCTCACGCGAACGTTACGCGGGAAGGATCAACGCGAACGCGTTTCCCGGTTACACGGGCCGTTTCTCGCGAACTTACCTGTCGGTATTAAAAAAAATACTTCGCGTGTTTCGCGAAGTATTATTAAACTATCATCCTCTTGTCATCACCACTTGTAAGGTGAGTAAGAAAACATAACCGTGAACTCGGCGGGAGTCGAACCCACAACCTCTTGGGCCGTAACCAAGTGCTCTATCCATTAAGCTACGAGTCCTTTCTCGTTTTTGGCATGCCAAATGTATGGGGAATATTCGACGCGTGCAAGTATTCCATCTAAAAATTCGGCAGGCACGCGAAAAAAAATGAAGGGGCTTTGACCGCGACGGTAATCACGGGACCAAACACCGTGTTTGACCACCCAAACAACGTGTTTGACCACCCAAACAACGTGTTTGACAC
>JAITJA010000132.1 GCA_031279175.1 Odoribacteraceae bacterium | reverse complement strand
GTGATCAGGGGACTTTCACGGGTGATCAGGGGACTTTCACGGAGGATTGGGGGACTTTCACGGAGGAGTGGGGGACTTTAATGGATGACCGGGGGAGGTTGGGAAAGGTTATCGATGCTGGCGACGATCTTCACGGGAGGGGGGGCGGGGGGTGGATGGAGGAGGTGGGGGAAGGGAGGGGAAGGCGGGGGCCCTCCCGGAGGTCCGGGAGGGGTGGATGGAAGGGGACGCGATCACGGAGCGTGCGCGCCGTCGACCATTTGCTGGTGAGTGGGGTTATAGCCGCAGCCGGAGATCTTCCAGGCGTCAGGAAGGGACAGGGGGATGACGCCCTTGAGGGGCGCGAAGTTGACGAGTCGCGTGAAATTACTGATGGTGACTCCAGCGACAGAGGTCAGGGCGTTGAGACCTTCCAGGCTCTGGAGCTTCGTGTTGCTCGTGCCGGTGATGATTAGCTGGCCGGTGAGTTCGCTCAAAAGAGGGAAGGAGAGCGTTGACAAGGGGCGTGCAGCTGCCAGGCCGGTGATGGAGAGGTCCCCGACGACGCGTTTCAAGGAAGGGAGCGAGAGGGTCGTCATGTCGTAAGGGATGCAAGAGAAGCCGCCGGTGATGGCGCCGGTGGCGTCGGCGTATCCCGTGATATTCTCGAGCAAGGGCATGGAGAGCTCGTCGATGGTCAGTGCTTGCAGGGCGCCGGCGGAGAGGAGAGCGGGTAACTTGACGGTGACGGAGGACTGGTAAGTGTTCGTGAAATTGATTTTCAGGAGGCCCTTGACCCGTTCGAGGAAGGGGAGGTCGACGTTACCGAGGTACATGCCGCTGTTGATTTCCAGGCCGCCGACGTTCTTGAATCCCTGGAAGGTGACCGGGATGGAGGTCGTCCCGGAAGTGAACCCGCCGATGTAGATGTTGCCGGGGAAGTCGTCGTTTCCGGTAATGGCAAGCGAGTTGACGGTAGTGCCGTGAAGGTACAGGAGACCGACGTCGAGGCCGCGGAGGTCCAGCGTTTTCAGGGCGGGGAGGTTATAAAGGTATAGCGTTCCGACGTTTTTTAGCGCGGGCAGACGGATGGAGGAGACGAGTGCAGCGCTGGTAAGCGAGAGACGGTTCGCGATGGTCTCGAGTCGCGGGAAGCCCTCGATGGCGGTGAAGGAAGTGGAGTTAACGATCAGGTCGTTGGTGATGCTTTTCAGGGCGGGGAAGTCGAGGGGAGTGTTCTTGACGTTAGCGGCGATGGTGATCCCGTGCACGCTTTCGAGGCGGGGGAAGGAGAAAGCGCGGAGATTGCCGGTGGCGTAACCGGAGAAGGAGAGCGTCCCCCCGCATTGCTCGAGTGCCGGCAGGCCGATGGTGTCGAGGGTGGCGAGGAGGTCCATGGTGATGTTCCCGTCGACGCGGGAGAGGGCGGGGAGGTCGAGGGTGACGAGCGCCTTTACATCATTGATGTTGAGGGATCCGGCACGCTCGAGTCGCGTGGCGGAGAGGCGTTCGAGGGCAGGTAGCGAGGGGAGGGAGAAGAGGCCGTGGACGCGGGAGAGTGCGGGGAGGTCGATTTCTTTCAGGGAGGATTGTTCTCCCGCGACGAGGTCGCCTCCGACTTCCCGCAGGAGTGGGAGGCTGAGGGCGGTGAGGGCGGAGCCGTTGTTACCGCCGGAGTTGTAGACGTTGATGCTGCCGGTGAGTTGTTGTAGTTTCGGGAAGGCGACGTGGCGGGCGTCGACGCGGAAGAGCGCGAGGTTCCTGTCGATGGTGACGAGCTCGGGGAAATCGATGGTGTCGAGTGGGCCGATGCTGCTTCTCCGGATATTGACGTCACCGTGCACGGCGGAGAGTCGGGGGAAGCGGACGGAACGTACCTGGTTGGTTTCGACGCGTATGTCACCCACCTTTTCGAGATTGTCGGCGAGACCGGCGAGGTTGCTACCGGCGAAAGTTTTCTCTATGACGAGGTCTCTCGTGATGACTTTTATTTTTCCCTCGAGGGCCGCGACGGAGCGGATGGAGTCCTGCCCGTAGGCGTTCCCGATGGTGAGAGATCCGTCGATCTGGTCCGCGTCGAAGGACGCTGCGAAGGCGTCGAGCTCCTCTTGCGTGAGGAGAGTGACGTCTCCCTCGCGTGAGAGGAGGTGGCGGTCGACGCGGTAGGTGTATTGATTTTTAGTGCCGTTGTACGAGACGACGGTGAATGTCTGTTCGTCGTCCCAGTTGTTGATGTTGGCGGGATCGGGGGTTATGGAGGCGTTCTCGCTGATGGTGACGGAAGCGGTGGCCCCCGCGAGCGAGAGTCGTTCGGGCGCGGAGATCCGCAGTAGTCCCGGCGAGATGGCGGCATGTAACGCGACGCCCTCCTTTTCGATGGTGAAAGTGATGATACTGTTGTCGCTTCCGGTGAAGAGACTTTCGTCCCCGGCGCACCCGGCGAGGAGCGCGGCGGCAAGTAATAGAGTGATTTTTTTCATGTTCGCGTTATTTTATTGTTTTGTCCATTTCCCGGCTTGCAGGTCCTCGACGGAGGGGTTATAGGCGTTGTTGGATAGCGTCCATCCTTCGAGCGAGGGGAGCGCGGCGAATGCTTTTTTCAACCCGTTATAGTCCGCGAGCGCTCCTTGCCGTGAGATTTCGATTGCTTTCACGCTGGCGAGCGCGGCGAAACCGTTGAGGTTAGCCAGGCGCGTGTTATTCCTGGAGGTATTCCCGGAGTGTATGGTCATCTTTCCGCCGATGGTTGCCAGGCTCCTGAAATCGAGCACGGACAACCCGCGGTAGGTGGAGTAGTCGTAACAGGTGCTGATGTTGAGATTCCCCCCGACGGTCGTTAACGCGGGGCAGGCGAGCGTGTCTAACGATCCCCTGTGGGCGGTGAAGGAGAAGTCGCCGCCGACGCGTTCGAGCTTGTCGAGGGAGAGGGAGGTGAAGGTCGTCGACGCGCTCATGGCGGTGAACGCGATGGTGAGGCTACCGCCGATCTCGACGATGTCGGGAAGGGAGAAGGTTCTCGGTGCGCTGGCCGCGCTTTGCATGTAGAGGCCCTTGTTGACTTTGCGGATGCCGGCGATGTTTATATCTAACATGCCCATGGAGGTGAGGTAGATTGAATCGATCTCGGTGATTCCCTCGAGCGCGGGGAAGGTGATGTTGGCAATGTCACTGGCGTTGTAGGGGTATATTTTTAGCGTTCCGGGGAAGCGTTCGTCGCCCGCGATCCTCGCGCGCGTGGCCTCACCCCTCAGGTAGAGCATTCCCATGTTTATTCCCTTGACGTTGATAGAGGCGAGGGTCGCCTTGGTGGCCCTGTAGTCGATGTCGAGCAGGTTGACGCGGTGCAACGATGGGGGGAAGGCGATCTTGTCCAGTAGCGGCAGGTTGTAGAAGATGATGTCCCCGACTTCTTGCAAGGAGCTGAACCCGTCAAGATCGTTGACGAGGAGGTTGCGCGCGGTGAGCGTGTTTACCCGCTCCAGGCGGGGGAAGGAGAGCGCGCCGAGCGACGCGCAGTCGATGAAGAGGCTCCCGGCGCGGGATAAGGCCGGGAGTTCTAACTCCGGCAAGGAGGCGAGCGAGGAGAAGGAGAGCGTCCCGGTGACTTCCTCGAGCGATGGGAGGTAGAAGAACGTGGCGCTGGCCAGCGTGCTGCACGAGATACTGCCGGCGGTTTTCAGTCCCGGTAGCCTGACCTTGGATAGCGACGGGAGATAGGTGATGTTGATTGCCTCGCGTACTTGCTCGAGGGCCGGTAGCGAGATCTCGTCGATGACGGAGGTGCTTCTGGTGCTGGTGGTGGTGAGTGTCAACGCGCCGGCCCGCTCCAGGAGTGGCAGTTGTAGCTGGTAGAGGGGGCAGTTCAGGTAAAGGGTTTTAGAGACCTCGACAAGCGCGGGCAAGTCGATGATGACGGCGGTAGTGTTGTTGATATTGATACTACCGGCTCGTTGCAGTGAAGGTAGCGAGAAGAGGTCGACACGCGGTAGTACCCCGACCTGTAACGTCCCGCCGACGCTTCGCAGGTTGCCCAGGCCCTCGAGGGCGGTCACGGCGATGGTGGGATTGAGGGTGAGGTTATAGACGACGTCCTTCAGGTCTGCCAGCGGCGCCAGCGACGTGATGGAGTCCGCTCCCGACGCGTTGCCGATGGTGAGGTTTCCCTCGAGGAAGGTGATTCCCGAGGTCCCGAAGGCGTCAACATCGGCCTGGGTGCGGAGGAAGATCGCGCCGACGTGTACCTTGCCCTGGCGCTCGACGGTGTACTTGTATGTTTTTTGCTTGCCGTCGCGGGCGGTGACGACGAATAGTCGCTCTTCTTCCCACCCGTCAATGGCGGAGGGATCCGGGAAGATGGAGGCGTTCTCGCTGATCTTCACGATGGCTGTTGCCATGTTTAGCGAGAGGCCCTCCGGCGCGACAAGGGTGATCAGGTCTCCGGTGATGGAGGCGTCAAGGAGCGTCTCCCCCTGCCGGAGGGCAAAGGCGGTGATATAGTTATCCGTTCCCTTGAACGGCTCGTCTACCTCGTTGCAGGCGACCAGGAGAAAGGGGATCGCCTGTAATAGCAATAGGAATCTGTTCATGTGTATCTCGTGTTAGAAGTTCAAATCAGTGGGGATGTATGACTCCGTGGAGATCTCCCCGACGGCGACGCCTTGCGCGTTCACGGCCGTGTGGACTTTCACGAAGTCAATGTACTTTAAGTTTGCCGGCGAGCCGTCGACGTGCACGGCGTCTTCAATCCAGAACTGTCCGCTGGCGGGACGTTCGGCGCTGCTGTTGATGCTATCGACGTACCCCCAGGCGTAACACTTGGACGTCTCTAACCCGGATTCGACGCCGAAGGTCGAGTTCAGGCACGTGCCGACGAGGGTGTAGTAGCTCTCGTTGATATACGCGGGGTATACGCCGACGCGGTTGACAGAGCCTGTTCGCCCCATGTTGTCCATCCAGAGGACGGGCAGGTTGGAGGCGGCGGGCTTGTAATAGGTGAGGGCGTAACGCTGTTTGGTATCGGGCTTTCCGGTTTCGCTGCCTTTTAACTCGTACCACGTGTCGTCCGGTAGCCCGTTGCCGTTTTCGTCCTGCATGACCCAGACGATTCCAGACTCGCACCACCCGGCGAATGGATTCCCGGCGATGCCGATGTCGGGGACGCCCGGTTTGTTCTCGACGCTGTGGTCGAAGCCCACGATGTAGTAACCACCGAAAGCACCGACGTGGAAGTAACTTCCCTCTTTACCACACCACTTTTGGAGCTCCGCGAGCGCCGCGGCGGGGGTCGTGGGGGGCGTGGTGGAGATACTGTTGACGAATTGTCCGGGGGCGGGCATGTAGTAGAAGGCTGTCGTGGCGTAACGGTTTTTCCCGGAGCGGCGGTAGGTCTCCTCGGGAGGGGTGCATGTCACCGCGACTTCCGCCGTCGCGCCGCTGCCTTGCTCGCTGACGGTGACGCGATACGCGCCCTCGGCGGTCGGCGTGAAGGTGAAGTACTCGCTGGTTTCCGCCCGCGTCGCGCCATCGACCTTCCACGAGAAGGAGACGGGATTCGGGATGTTGAGGATCACTGGCGACAAGACGAGGCTCTTGCCAAGGGGCACGGTCATCGTCCGCGGCTCGCTCGCGTTGGCCGGTGAACGGTAACGCCCGTTGTCGAAGAAGAGCTCGGGGAGCTGCTCGGGCAGGAGGGTGACGGCGATCTTCTTCAGGTCTTGCCCGTTGTCGGTGGTCACCTTCAACGTGAGCGCGTAGGGCTTGATGACCGTCTGGTGAAAGGTGTAGGTGCTGTCCTCGCTCACGAGCTTGCCGTCTAATCGCCAGGCATAGGTGGCCCCCCCGGCGTTCTCGGCCTCGGCAACGAAGATCTTGTCGACGCCAACGAAGGCAACCGCGGCGGAAGGCAACACGACGCGGGGAGGCACGTTCTCGGCTGCCGTGATTTTCAGTTGTTCCTCTGCCGACCCGTTCTCCGCGTCGACGCGAAAGTTCACGAAATAGTCCCCCGGGCTCCCGGCGATGAAGGTGTAGGCCCTTTCGGTGGAGACAATCTTCCCGTCTCTCTTCCACGAGAAGACGGGCCGCGTGGCGTTGTCGACCACGGCAAGTAACGAGATGCTGTCGCCTACCTTAACAAGGTGTTCCCGCTCTTCCGGGACGAACGCGATGACGGGCGATGACGGGTCTACACGCGGCGCTTTATCGTCGGTGCAACACGAGAGGAGTAGTAACGCGAATAGCGGCAGGACGTGCCGGGTTTCTTTCAAGTAATTCATCTCTTGGTAATATAAGGTTGTTGTTTTCTAGCAAGGGAAAGGGTTGGTCTTAACGCGGGGAAGCGACGAGCACTCCACTCGAATAGCCCGAACATCACGGACGAGTATAGCGCGTCCCCGGCCAGCGTGTTCCAGAAGAAGGGTACGCCGGCAACGAGGCAAAGCTGTAGACCACTGGCCGTGGGCGGGTAAAGGCCCGAGGTGAGCCATACGCCAAGGTTCGACACGAGGAAGAAGATGACCGACGCGCACGGAACGGCAAATACCAGGCGAGGAAGCGAGACCCGCGATAGCAAGCGCGTGCCCAGTAACACGATGAGCGCGAAGGCGCCGTACGTGAAGAGCATCCCGCCGTGAAACCAAACGAAATGATCGAAGTATTGCCCGTAGATCGCGTTGTTTAACACGAGATCGCTTATCCACATGGCCGCGACAGGCGCGAGAAAGGCCCAGTAGCGTTGCCCGTAATAGGCCGCGCCAAAGAGGGCCATCCCTCCAACAGGCGCGACATTCGGCGGGTGAGGAAGCAGGCGGCTGGCGGCCGCGAGAAGGATTATCATGCTGATAATACCAAACCGGAAGTGATTAGTTTTTCCTGACATACGTTATAATACTGTAAAAATTAAACTTCACTTTTTCAGATTTTACAGCTCGCGATGTACAGGCGGGAGAATCCCGGGAATGAATAAATGGAAAACATCGATCTGGCTACCACCCATGAACCGTAGGCAAGTAAAATCCTCGCGCACTGGCAGGTCTTCTGACTCGTTTCTCTCCTGGAGCCTTCCCGGCGACAGCGTCACCAGTGACATTTTTCCAGGATATTTTACCCTCGCTCGCGGGGCAGAAACATACAGCAGCGGTTACTGTTGCCGATTCGCGCGGCATTCCCTATTATATCCTTCGCGACCGCCACGAGGGACGGCCTTGCCCGGAAACCATTGCGACGGCAAAAGTAGTGCTTTCACGGTAATAAAAAAGCTTTCACGGGAAAATAACCGGGACAATCCCTGTAAGTGAAAGAGAAAAAAAAGCTACAAGGGATGTAGAGAAGGGGATTTTCAC
Source organism: Odoribacteraceae bacterium (assembly GCA_031279175.1). Lineage (GTDB taxonomy): Bacteria > Bacteroidota > Bacteroidia > Bacteroidales > Marinifilaceae > JAIRKS01. The sequence goes on along the minus strand of JAITJA010000132.1, from coordinate 328 downwards.
GTGATAAATGAAACCGCGCGGCAACGACATGACGTTAACGCGCGCGCGCTACCCGACCAGTAGCGGGTTTGCATGGCATATGAAATTTATGATAGCAACGCGGGAACGGGACATATCGCTTGTCTTCTCGATATCCACCACGCGTACCCCGCTTGCCTTCGCGCGCGATGACGGTTGACGGGGGAAGACTCCTTATTATATACCTCGCCGGGGGGAAACCCTGTCGCGCGCGTGCAGGAGACTTTCCCCCGGGGGGAAACCTTGTTGCACGGGCGCGAGAGACTTTCCCCCGGGGGGAAACCTTGTTGCACGCGTGCAGGAGACTTTC
>JAITJA010000047.1 GCA_031279175.1 Odoribacteraceae bacterium | reverse complement strand
GAGAGTACTTCCGCGGCCGCCGCGATGCCGTCCGCGGCCGCCGCGATGCCGTCCGCGGCCGCCGCGGAGCCGTCCGCGAGCTTCGCGGGGCCGTCCGCGAGCTTCGCGGAGCCGTCCGCGAGCTTCGCGGAGCCGTCCGCGAGCTTCGCGGAGCCATCCGCGAGCTTCGCGGAAGTAGCAATAAAAGCCGTTCAAGCGGCCACAGCGGATAATATTCTAACTGAAAAACAAGATATTCCGGGAAAATCCCCGGACCCGGGGAGCATTACCGCTCCCCGGTTCTTTTTTAGCGTGGTTTGTGCCTGGTGATCGCGTACAGCTGCCGGTAAAGGGTGGAACGACTCATGCCGGGACCCGTGGCGAGGTCGTTGACGGTGTAACGCGCGTTGTTGATGTTTTGCTCGACGAGGAACCATTCCCCCCTTGCCTGTCACTCGCGCGGGGAGTGGGAAGCACCATTCGGAGTGTTCTCTTTTCCTGCCTGGTAGAGCGCTTTTGTTTCCCGTCCCGGATTTTTCCATTATTTTTGGCCCGCTGTTCCGGAGAGACGGGCGGTGAGAACAACAGAACAAGAGACATGGAAGAAATTGAACGTATTGAACGCTTTTTACATGACGTGATCGTCGTTGAGTTATCCAGGATGCTGGGGATCGGGCTATCATACATGCCCTTCATCGTGATGGGCCAGGCGATAGAGGTGCTGGGGAGCTTCCTGGACCAGAAACCGATGAAAGCGCGCGACCAGTCGGCGAGACGCTTCTCTGCCTGCGTCAACAAACTACTTGGCGGGCGCTACCGCCTGCTGAACGAGAACAACAAGCTACACGACATGTTGCGCAACCAGATGACACACGCCTTCCTGCCGGGCGAGGGGATACTACTGCTCGACAAGGCAAGCAATCGAGAAGGATTTAAACACCTGCAACATGTAGAGGGGAAACTGGTGCTCGTCGCCGAGGATTTTCACGAGGATCTTTGCCGGGCAGTAGAGCGCCTGCGCGTTGGCCTTCGCGGGGGGCGGGTAAAGGCGAAAGCAATCTCATACGCGTGACCGGTGGAACAAGGAAAGATCGTGCTGGTTGGCGCCGGGAACGTGGCGCGTCACCTGTCGGCGGCCCTCCTGTCGGCCGGGGGGAACATCTGCCAGGTATACAGCCGCGGCGCGGCGTCGGCTGGCGAGCTGGGGAGGCGCGTCGGCGCGGGATACACGACAGACCCGCGGGAGGTGATCGCGGACGGTGACATCTACCTCTTTTGCACGAGCGACGACGCGTTGCCCGCCGTCCTGGAATCCCTGACGATAGCCGGAGACCCGCTGCTGCTGCACGTGTCGGGCAGCCTACCGGCGGGCGTTCTCGCTCCCTACTCGCGCGATCACGGCGTGATCTACCCGTTGCAGACCTTCTCGCGGGGCCGGGAGATTGATTTCAAGGAGATCCCCCTCTTCATCGAGGGCAGCTCGCCGGCCGTGCTCGAGCGCCTGCGCGGGTTGTGCGGGGAGCTGGGTGGCGCGTGTTACCCGACCGACCTCGAGCAGCGGCGGCGGCTACACCTGGCGGCGGTCTTCGCGTGCAACTTCCCGAACGCCCTCTACCGGGTAGCCGGCCGGTTGCTCGAGGGCAGCGGGATAACATTCCCGGTGCTTCGCCCGTTGATCCTCGAGACGGCGCGCAAGATGGCCGTCATGTCGCCCGCGGAGGCCCAGACGGGGCCGGCATACCGGGGAGACGAGGGCACGCTGGCCCGTCACCGGGAGCAGCTGGAGGCGATCGACCGGGAGGCGCTGGAGATATACGCGTTGCTCTCCGACCTGATCCGGCGCGGGCGCGAACAAGATAATTTACAGTAAATACAATCATATGTTTAAAGAAGATTTAAAGCAAATCTCGGTATTCGTTTTTGACATGGACGGGGTTTTCTCCCGTCACGAGATGAACATCACGCCGCGCGGCGAGTTGATACGCACGGCGTGCGCGCGCGACGGCTACGCCGTGATGTACTGCCTTCGCAAGGGCTACAAGGTATGCGTGATCTCCGGTGGCTCGGCCCCTGGCACGCGGGAACGCTTCGAGCGGCTGGGCGTGGAGGACGTTTACCTCGACGTGGAAGACAAGGTGGTAGCGCTAAACGACTACATCGCGCGGCGGGACGTGAAGCTGGCGGAGATCATGTACATGGGCGACGACATCCCGGACTATAACGCGATGAAGATGGTGGCCCTTCCCGTCTGCCCCTCGGACGCTTGCGAGGAGATCAAGGAGATCTCCCGTTACATCTCGGACGCGCCGGGAGGCTCCGGGTGCGCCCGCGACGTCATCGCCCAGGTGCTCAAGGCCCGCGGCGACTGGATGGACACGAGTTGTCACGTCAAGGCCAGGTGAGATGGAGACGCGTCCTGCCGGTGCATACCGGATAGTGCTGGCCTCCGCCTCCCCTCGTCGCCACCAGTTACTGCGCGACGCCGGTTTCGAGTTCGAGGTAAGGGTAAAGCCCGTCCCGGAGACCTACCCGCCCGGGCTACCCGCGTTGGAAGTCCCGGAGTTCCTCGCGCGCTTAAAGGCCGACGCCTTCGCCGGCGAGCTGGCAGCGGACGAGCTGTTGATCACTGCCGACACCGCGGTGTGCCTTCGCGGGAAGATCCTCGGGAAGCCGGCGGGAAGGCAGGAGGCCATCGACATGTTATCGGCGCTCTCGGGCAACCGGCACGTCGTCGTCACGGGCGTCTGCCTGACGACGATTGACCGTCGCACCTCCTTCAGCGCGCGCACGAGTGTTCTCTTCAGGCGACTGCGGCCGGACGAGATCACCCGCTACGTCGACGCGTGCAAGCCCTTCGACAAGGCCGGCGCCTACGGTATACAGGAATGGATCGGCTACACCGGGATCACGCGCATCGAGGGATCGTTTTACAACGTGATGGGCCTCCCGCTCCAGAAGCTATACCGGGCGCTCGAACGCTGGCCGCAAAGAGAATAAACCTTAAATAAATACACCATGAAAAAGATGATCATTATCGCGCTATCATGCCTCGCGCTCCTCCCCGCGCGAGCGGACGAGGGGATGTGGATCCCGGCGCTACTAAAAAAACGCGTGATCGAGGAGATGCAAAAAGCCGGGTTCAAACTCTCGGCCGACGACGTCTACGACGTTAACAACCCCTCGCTCAAGGACGCCGTCGTCGGGCTCGGAAGAGAGGGAAGACCCTTCTCGCACTTCTGCACCGGCGGCATCGTGAGCGACGAGGGACTGGTAGTCACCAACTACCACTGCTCGCAATCTCTCGTGCAAGCACACTCGTCGCTAGAGCACAACTACCTCCGCGACGGATTCTGGGCGCGCGACAAGAACGAGGAGCTAGCAAACCCGGGAATCACGGCCTCGATACTCGTCAGCGTCGAGGAAGTGACCGAGCAGCTACTCGCCGCCATCGCCGACGCGCCGCCATCGCGACGGGAAGCGGCCTTGAATGAGGCCATCACCCGCGCCGAACGGGAAGCGGAAAGTGTCACCACCAACGCCCGCGCCAGCATCAAGGCCTACTTCAACGGGACGCGCTACTTCCTCTCCCTGTTCAAGATCTACCGCGACGTCCGGCTCGTCGGTGCGCCACCCTCAACCATCGGTTCGTTCGGCGGTGACGCGGACAACTGGACATGGCCGCGCCACGCGGGTGACTTCTCACTGCTCAGGATCTACGCCGGGGAGGACAACGAACCGGCTGCCTACTCGCGGGAGAATCGCCCATACAAGCCGGCAACCTCTTTCAAGATCACGACAAAAGGAGTACAAGAAGGTGACTTCGTCATGGTCTTCGGATACCCCGGGACCACCCGCGAGTACCTGCCCTCGTTCGCCATCGACCAGCTCGCGGAGGTAGAAAACCCGGCCAAGATCAAGATCCGGACGGCAAAACTGGACGTGATCAAGCAAGCGATGGCCTCGGACGAGCTACTACGAATCAAGTATTACGCCAAGGCAGCCAGCGTAGCAAACGCCTGGAAAAAATGGCAAGGAGAAATCAAGGGACTGACCCGCTTCCAGGTCGCCGCGAGCAAACGCGAGCTCGAACAACGCCTCGTCAAGGCGGGAAACGACTCCCTCGTCGAGCAGTACAGGCAGCTCTACGACGCGCGACGCGACCTCCTGCTGGCATGGAACCACGTCGCGGAAGCCGGCACCGGCGGCGCCGAGATCATGAGCCTCGTCGCGACGATCCGCCAACGCCTCCGCGAGCTGCCCACCGTCAAGGATCTCACCGCGTACCGGGCCTCGATACAGGAAACCGCCAACGCCTTCTTCAAGGATTATGACGTCGCGACGGACCGGCGAATTTTTACCGAAATGCTGCGCCTCTACAACTCCTCCGGCCTCGACGAACAATGGATACCAGACGTTATGCGTCACCCGAACCCGCCCGGCGGGCACGAACGCGTCGCCGCAGACCTCTTCGAGCGATCGCTATTCACTGACCCCGCGCGCCTCGCCAGGACCATCGCCCGCCTCGACGCCCGCGAAGCCAAGCGACTGCAACGCGACCCACTCTACCGCGTGATGGAAGGCCTCGCGCGCTTCATGGACCGCCTCCGCGCGCCGCTAAACGAGATACAGGAAAAGCTCGAGCGACTGGATCGCGACTGGATGCGCGCCCTCGTCGCCCTGCAACCGGATCACCATTTCTATCCCGACGCCAACTCCTCCTTCCGCGTATCCTTCGGCAAGGTAGCAGGATACGAGGCGAGAGACGCGGTGTTCTACGCCCCGAACACCACCCTCGCCGGGGTCATGCAGAAAGACGATCCCGCGTCGATGGACTACAACGCGCCACCGCGATTGAGGGAACTCTTCGAGTCGTCGGGCGACGTGCCGGTATGTTTCGCGGCTACAAGTCACACGACTGGCGGCAACTCCGGAAGCCCCGTCTTGAACGCGGACGGATACCTGGTCGGGCTAAACTTCGACAGGGCATGGGAAGGGGTAATGTCCGACTACGCGTATCGCCCCGGGATCTGCCGCAACATCTCCGTCGATATCCGCTACGTGCTTTTCATCATCGACAAGTACGCCAACGCGTCTCACCTCTCCCGGGAGATGCGCGTCGTCCCTTGACCGGGAAACGCCACACCGCGAGACAGGAAGGAGGGAAAAAACCCTCCCCCCGACGCCCTGCCAGCCCGCGTCCGCGAGAAATCTCGCGACCCGGACGGCCGCGGGGCAAGGGACTTGAAACGCGCGCGACATGTAGCTCCCGGCGGGGAGAGGAAGGAAAGGCAACTTGCCCCTCTTGCAAGTGCCCCACCCCCTCTCCCCGCCGGGGGTTTTATATACCTGATCATCACGCCCCCTCCCCGCGTCTATCCGCCGCTACCCGGCGCGCGCCCGCGGGCCGGGAAGACGCGACAGGGGAACTTCTCCCCCCGTCCACACCGCGCCCCCACCCCCTGCCGGGCACATCCCTCTCGCCAACTCGCTGTAAAATACCTTTCACCGGGTAACACCTCCCCGCCCGCCCGCTCCTCGATAGTTGGAAAAGCAGTCGCTGGTCCGCGACAGCCTTTCCAACTACTCTATAATATAATCGCGCGCGCGCGAGGGCGTTTTAAAATATTTTAAAGCGCGGTCGCTTGCACGCGAGGGGTAGTACAAGCGTCTCGGGATGTAGTCGATCGCCCGCGACAGCATTTAAAAATATTTTAAGACGCGGCAACCTCCCCGCGCCCGACA
>JAITJA010000150.1 GCA_031279175.1 Odoribacteraceae bacterium | reverse complement strand
GTTGTGCCGCTGGCAATGGCAATCATTCTTGTCGCCAAAAAAAAGATGAACCGGCTCAACAAGGATTTTTATCAAACCAAACGCGACGTGAGCGAACAGATCCAGGAAGGGCTCGAGTGTGTCCGCGAAATCAAAGCCTGCAACCGCGAGCAGGATTATCTCGCGCAACTGAACGCGAAAATTGACTTCAACGAAAAGACGCAGACACGCGGCGAATTGTTTATCGGGGTGCTGGTAAACGTTTCGCAAAGCATACTGAAACTCGGACTGGCAAGCGTCGTGATCATGGGAGCAGGTTTACTCTCGCACGGCGCGATTGAACTGTTCACCTACCTGATATTTATTCTTGTCGCGTCGCGCGTATACGTCCCGGTAGAGGAGGTATTCAATAACCTGATGGCACTGTTTTTCCTCGACGTCCGCATCCACCGCGTGAATGAAATGGAAGCCCTGCCCATTCAGCAGGGACCGACCGCGTTTGAGCCTGATGGCTTCGACATCGAGTTCCGGAATGTTGATTTCGAGTATGAACAGGGAAAATCGGTGCTACAAAACGTGTCCTTCACGGCGCGACAGGGCGAAATCACGGCATTGGTGGGTCGTTCAGGTAGCGGGAAGAGCACGGCCGCGCGGCTCGCCGCCCGCTTCTGGGACGTCCGGTCGGGGAAAATCTTGCTCGGCGGACACGACATCGCTACAATCGACCCCGAAACGCTGTTGAAATATTACTCGGTGGTGTTCCAGGAGGTCGTGCTGTTCAACGCTTCTATCATGGACAACATCCGGGTTGGTCGCCGCGACGCCTCGGACGAAGAAGTACTGTCGGCCGGCCGCCTTGCCTGTTGCGACGAGTTTGCCTGCAAGATGCCGCAAGGTTACCACACGGTCATCGGTGAAAACGGCGAGACACTTTCGGGCGGCGAGCGTCAACGTGTTTCCATCGCCCGCGCCCTGCTGAAAGATGCACCCATCGTCCTCCTCGACGAGGCCACCGCGTCGCTCGACGTCGACAACGAAACCCGCGTACAAGCGGGTATCTCGGAGCTGATACGCCACAAAACCGTCTTAGTCATCGCCCACCGGATGCGCACGGTGGCCAACACCGACAAGATCGTGGTACTCGACAACGGCTCCGTCGTCGAAAGCGGCACTCCCGGGGAACTGCTTGCCGCGGAAGGAATTTTCGCCGGGATGACAGCGCGACAGGAGGTCAGACGGGAAGAGGCGCGATAGCCGTGTAAAGCGTCGCGATGCCGAAGGTGAGGGGGCGGGCGGAGGCGGAGGTAAAGCCGCTCGAGTCGAGGATAGAGAGAAAGCGAGCGCCGGAAGGAAAGGCAAGGACTGACGAAGGAAGATACGCGTACGCGGCGCGGTCGCCGGAAAGCAACCCGCCAAGAAAAGGAAGTACGCGCGTGAAATAAAAACGGTAGAGACCAGCAACAAAAGGCGCGGTAGGCGTGGAGAACTCGAGGATGATTAGCCGGCCACCAGGACGAAGCACGCGAAGAATCTCGCGCAACGCCCGGTCGAGGTGCTCGAAATTGCGCGCGCCGAAAGCGATAGTCACCGCGTCGAAACTCGCGTCGGGGAAAGCGAGAGACTCGGCATCGCCGCATTGAAAGGTAACGCGGTCACTCAACCCGCGGTCGAGCAATTTCGCCCGGGCAATCTCCAGCATGTTTTCAGAAATATCCACGCCAACAACCCGCGCGCCGCGCCGGGCAGACGCGAGAGAGAGATCACCCGTGCCGCAAGCAATATCGAGCACCCGTCCCGGCGCGTCGCCAAGTAGCCGGACAGCCCGCGCGCGCCAGCGCCGGTCGACGCCACAAGAGAGGAGATGATTCAGCAAGTCGTATCGTCGCGCGATCGCGTCGAACATGGCCTGCACTTGTTCTTTTCTTGGCATGATCAGTTGGAGATAGATTGCTTACGGCTTCTCGTCGAGGAGTTGCCAGAGGAGATCTTTCAGTTCCGTGATCCCGTCGCCGGTAACCGAGGAGATAAAAACGCCGGGGAGATCCGGCAAATCTTTCTTCATCTCCTCGATCAGCTCGCTATCGGCGAGGTCCGACTTGCTGATGGCCAGGAGACGCTTTTTATCCAGTAGCTCGGGATTATACTGCCGGAGTTCATCGAGGAGCACCTCGTATTCCGCGCGGATATTCGGGCTATCCGCCGGGACGAGGAATAGCAGCACCGGGTTACGCTCGATATGTCGCAGGAAGCGGATCCCGAGGCCTTTCCCGAGGTGCGCGCCCTCGATGATGCCGGGTATATCGGCCATGACGAACGACCGTTCGTCGCGGTATCGCACGATACCCAGGTTGGGCACCAGCGTGGTAAACGGGTAGTCGGCAATCTCCGGGCGCGCCGCCGAGACGACAGAGAGCAACGTCGATTTGCCGGCGTTAGGGAAGCCGACGAGACCAACATCCGCGAGGGTTTTCAGCTCGAGTATTGCCACGCGCTCGACATTCGGCTCGCCGGGCTGCGCGTAGCGCGGGGTTTGGTTGGTAGCCGAGCGAAAGTTCCAGTTCCCGAGGCCGCCGCGTCCTCCCCGGACGAGCGTTTCTTGCTGTCCGTCGGTGGTAATCTCGCAGATCAACTCCCCGGTATCCGCGTCCCTGGCGACAGTGCCCAGCGGCACGTCGACAACGATATCCTCGCCATCCGCGCCGGTACTACGCGCGGGGCCTCCTGCCCCACCGTTCCCGGCGAAGAGATGCCGGCGGTATTTCAGGTGGATAAGCGTCCAGTGGTTGCGGTTTCCCCTCAGCATGACGTGTCCTCCTCGTCCCCCGTCGCCGCCGTCGGGGCCTCCCTTGGTGGTAAACTTGTCGCGGTGGAGGTGCGTTGACCCGGCGCCACCGGCCCCGGCGCGACAAAAGATCTTCACGTAATCGACGAAATTAGTCATGATACCAGCGTGTAAAGGTCGGGGAGATTACGGCCCAGGCCGTCATAATCCAATCCATGCCCGACGACAAAATCGTTCTCGAGGGCGATCCCGGCATAGTCGATCGTGATCTCGCGTTCGAGCGCGTTCGGCTTGTAGAAGAGCGCCGCGACCCTGACGCGTCCGGCCCCGCGCTTGCCGAGCATTTCCTGCAGGTGGGCGATCGAGCGACCGGTATCCACGATATCCTCGACGATGACCACGTTCCTCCCGGCGACATCCTCGGTCAGGCCGACGAGTTCCTGGATCACCCCTGTCGAGGCCGTTCCCTCGTACGAGGCGAGGCGCGTGAAGGCGACCGTCGTTCCCTCTATCGCGATCTCCTTGAGCAGGTCGGAGGCAAACATAAACGCGCCATTCAGCACGGGGAGGAATAGCGGGCGCTCGTCCGCCATCTCCCGGTTGATCTGCCGGGCCACGCGTCGCGTCGCGTTATCGATATCCGTCGCCGTGATGCAGAGACGGAAAGTCTTGTCGTGTAATTTTATAATCTTGTCCATGCGAGGGAGCTATTTTCTATTAACTTTGCGCGAAAGTACGACTTTGAACCGAATTATCATGAAACCAAAAGTAAGCATTATCATGGGCAGCACCTCCGACCTGCCCGTCATGGAGAAAGCCGCCAGGGTATTGAACGATTTCGAGATCCCCTTCGAGATGCACGCCCTTTCCGCTCACCGCACCCCGGCGGAGGTCGAGGAGTTCGCGCGGGAGGCCGCCCCGCGGGGCATCGAGGTCATCATTGCCGGGGCGGGTATGGCCGCGCACCTACCGGGAGTGATTGCCGCCGCGACGACGCTTCCCGTGATCGGCGTGCCGATCAGCGCCTCGCTCGACGGGATGGACGCGTTACTGGCCATCGCGCAGATGCCGCCGGGAATCCCCGTGGCTACCACCGCCATCGACGGGGCCATGAACGCCGGTATCCTTGCCGCGCAGATGCTCGCCATCGGGGACCCGGGACTCCGGGAGAAAACGCGCTCGTTCAAGGCGTCGCTAAAACGCAAGATCATCGAGGCAAACAAGGAGCTACAAGCCGTGTCGTTCCCGTTCAAGACAAACTAAACACGCGAAAAGGAGAGGGGCTTCCCTCTCCTTCTCGTTTATCCCCGGTAGCGGGGCGCGCCTTACACCTTATTATATACTATCACTCGAGCAGCCTCTCGATGACCCGTACCATCTCCGAGAATCCCTTTTCCGAGAACCCGTTCGTCATGTAGACGATCTTCCCTTCCTTGTTGATAACGAAGTCGCGCGGGAGTGACGCCGTGGCAAACCTCGAGTAGACGGCCCGGCCCGGGTCCAGGCCCATCATGAATTGATAGCCATACTTCTCCTTGAAGGCCGCGACCTGCTCGCGGGAATCTTCCCGGGAGATGGCCAGGTAAGCAAACGCCTTCCCCTCGAAGCGCTTGATAATGCCGGGCACGCGTTTAAACTCCTCAGCGGAGGGGGGATTCCACGTCGCCCAGAAGTTCAGCAGGAGGACTTTCCCGCGCAGCTCTCTCGCCGTTACATGCTTCCCGTCGAGCAATTGCACCTCGAAATCGGGCGCGTCGTCACCGACTTTCACCAGGACGGACCGGTCTTGTCCCCTTGTTCTTCCCAGGGAGAGCAGGAAAATCACGATCATTGGCAGTACTTTTTTCATAACCATGTTGTTTTATACAGGACAAATGTAATGAAAATTTCATGCCCCGCGAGCCGGGCAGGAATCCCGCGGGCCGGTCTCGCGCGCTTTTCTCGCTAAAAAAACGGCGCGGGATACAAGATACCCGGTAATTCGCGCTTTATTCGCGTGGCGAGCAATCGCCTGAACATCTAAAACAAACATCATGGACATCTACACTGCAAATGAACAACGTCACGAGAGCATCCCGTGTCGTCGTTGCGGGAACAGCGGGTTATTTCTACCACTCGTCTCCCTCGGGTTATGGCACAACTTCGGGCACGCGGACAGTCGGCCGGCCTTCAGCAAAATGCTATTTCACGCCTTCGACCGCGGCGTCACGCACTTCGACCTGGCGAACAATTACGGCCCGCCGCCGGGCGCTGCCGAGGAGAATCTCGGGCGCGTCCTGCGCGAGGGCCTGGCGAGGTATCGCGACGAGCTCGTGATCTCCACGAAGGCCGGCTACCCGATGTGGCCGGGGCCGCACGGGAGCGGCGGCGGGAGAAAACACCTGGTGGCAAGCATCGACCAGAGCCTGAAACGGACAGGACTGGAATATGTCGACGTCTTCTACTCGCACCGGCCAGACCCCGGGACGCCACTCGAGGAAACCGTCGAGGCGCTCGCCGACATCGTGCGACGCGGGAAGGCCATACACGCGGGAATCTCCAACTACGAGCCGGAGCGGGCCAAACGGGCCATCGACCTACTGCGCGAGGCAGGCGCGCCGTGCGTCGCGCACCAGGCGCGTTACTCGATGTTCGCGCGAACGCCGGAGCAAGCGCTACTCGAGACGCTCGCGCGGGAGGGCGTGGGGATGGTTGCCTTCTCGCCGCTGGCGCAGGGCCTGTTGACAGACCGTTACCTGAACGGCATACCGGAAGGATCGCGGGCCTCCCGGGGCAACTTCCTGCAACCGGGGCAGGTGACGCCGGAATACCTGGCAAGGGCGCGCCGGCTGAACGCGATCGCCGCCGAACGGGGGCAAAGCCTGGCGGGAATGGCGCTCGCCTGGCTACTAAAAAACCCGGGCGTCACGAGCGTCCTGACAGGGGCAAGCTCGACGGGACAAATCGACGAGAACCTGAAAGCGTTGCAACATCTCGACTTCTCCCCGGTGGAGCTTGCCGCCATCGACGAGGCGCTAGCGTGAACGGGGGGGGCTGGTGATATTACATCTATTTTTTTCACCCACCCCCTGAAAAAAATAGCCCGAAGGTTTGCCAGCCATATTTCTTTTCATACATTTGCCGGCGATTCATAGGGTATTAACCAAAAAAATGATGTTATGTCGAAGTTTAGATTTTTCGCTTTAAAGGAACTATTGAGCAGGAAACCGGTCCACCAGGACCCCCGCCCGCGCGGCTCTGCTATCTTCGGGGAAGCCGTCTTCTCCATGGAAAAAACGCGGCAGTACCTTCCCGCCGAGGCCTTCAAACGCCTCGAAAACGCGCTGGCAGAAGGCGCGCCAATCGACAGGCCCCTCGCTAACCAGGTAGCGGCGGCCATGAAAGCATGGGCCATGGAACGCGGCGTGACGCACTACACGCACTGGTTTCATCCCCTGAACGGCGCCACCGCCGAAAAACACGACGCCTTCATCGACCTGCTGCCCGACGGGCACGTCATCGAGACGTTCGACGGCCGGCTGCTCGTGCAGCAAGAACCAGACGCGTCGAGCTTCCCCAACGGCGGCATCCGCAACACCTTCGAGGCGCGCGGATACACGGCATGGGACCCCGCGTCCCCCGCCTTCATCAACAACCGCACGCTCTGTATCCCAACCGTCTTCGTCGCCTATACCGGAGAGGCGCTCGACTACAAGACCCCGTTGCTCAAGGCACTGTCCGCGCTCGACAAGGCAGCCACGGAAGTATGCCATTACTTCGACAAGGACGTCTCGCGCGTCATCGCCACGCTGGGATGGGAGCAAGAGTATTTCCTCGTCGACGAGGCGTTATACAACGCGCGGCCAGACCTGAAACTGTGCGGAAGGACGCTGATGGGACACTCGTCGGCGAAGGACCAGCAACTGGAAGACCAGTACTTCGGGGCCATCCCGTCACGCGTGACCGCCTTCATGGAGGAGCTGGAGCACGAGTGCCATCGCCTCGGAATCCCCGTCAAGACGCGCCACAACGAGGTAGCGCCAAACCAGTTCGAGTGCGCGCCGGTATTCGAAGAGGTCAACCTGGCCGTGGACCACAACCAGCTCCTCATGTCAACGATGAAAAAAGTCGCCCGGAGACACGATTTCCGCGTCCTCCTGCACGAGAAACCATACAAGGGCGTCAACGGGTCGGGAAAACACAACAACTGGTCGATGATGACGAACACGGGCGTGAATCTCCTGTCGCCGGGAAAAAACCCGAAGTCCAACATGCAATTCCTCGTCTTCCTCGTCTCGACAATCAAGGCCGTCCACGAGCACGCCGACCTGATCAAGGCCAGCATCGTCTCGCAAGGAAACGAGGCGCGACTCGGTGGCGACGAGGCGCCGCCCGTGATCATGTCCGTCTTCGTCGGGGCATACCTCACGCAAATGCTCGACGAGCTGGAACGAAGGGTAAGCGACAAGAAAATGAGCCCCGACGAGAAAACAGAACTCAAGCTGAACGTGGGGAAAATCCCGGAAATCATGCTCGATAACACGGACCGCAACCGCACCTCGCCTTTCGCCTTCACGGGCAACCGCTTCGAGTTCCGCGCCGTCGGGGCGTCGGCAAACTGTAGCGCGCCGATGATCGTGCTAAACACGGCCGTCGCCGACCAGCTAGCGCGTTTCAAGAAGGAGACGGACGCGCTGATCGAGAAAGGAACGAAGAAGGACGAGGCGATCTTCCAGGTCCTGCGCAAGTACATCATCGAGTCAAAACCAGTACGGTTCGAGAAAAACGGCTACTCCGAGGAGTGGAAACAGGAAGCGAGGGCCAGGGGCCTCTCCAGCGAGGCCGATTGCGTGCCAGCGCTACGGGCGTACATCTCAGAGCGTTCCAAGAACTTGCTCGTCGGGAACGGCGTCCTGAATGAACGGGAACTACACGCCCGCTTCGAGATCAAGAACGAGATCTACCTGAAGAAATTGCAGATCGAGTCGCGCGTGCTCGGCGACATGTCACTGAATCATATCATCCCGACGGCCATCGCTTACCAGAATCGCTTGCTCGAGAATGTCTCCGGGCTGAAAACGGTGATGAAGGATTACGAGAAACTCGCGGAAGTGCAAATCGAGACGATCGAGGCGATCTCGCACCATATCCGGGAGATCCAAACGAAGGTAACGAGCATGACGGAGGCCAGGAAACAGGCAAATAACGCGTTCCCGGACCTCGTGGAACGCGCCGCCGTCTACACGAAGGAGGTACGACCCTTCCTGGAAAGTATCCGGTATCACATCGATAAACTGGAACTACTCGTCGACGACGAGATCTGGCCCCTGCCCAAGTACAGGGAACTGCTCTTCTCGCGATAACTACACGGGAGAGGCAGGGGAGAATCACTCCTCCCCCGCTCCCTTCCAGCCCGTCGCGCGGGCGGGCAGGCAACCTGCCGGACGCGACGATGGCGACTTGAAGTACAGGACATGTAACTCCCGGCAGGGACAGGAAAAGGGGGGCACTTGCAAGATTGGCAAGTGCCCCT
>JAITJA010000116.1 GCA_031279175.1 Odoribacteraceae bacterium | reverse complement strand
CGCCACGCCGCGGGCAATAAAAAACCGGGACCTTTCTCTCGAAAGATTCCGGCACGCGCGCTGGTTTTTCCCGTTGATAACGGGAGATTCTACTTGCCGCGAGCGTCTCGCGTCTCTTGGATTGTTTATGATGTTTATACCTTTCATGATTTTATCGTTGTCGACTTGTGATACATGTTTCTTGTCCGCGAATATATGTTCCACAACCACACGAACAAAATTAATTGTCGCGTTTTTTGCCAGTGTATCCCTCGTGCCCGCGTTTTTTTCTTGTTTTGCCCGCGTCAACGCGGGAGGCTACTTTTTTTTCTTGGCCCTGGGGTGGTGATTAACCAGCGTGTCGAGCAGGAACGCGCTATCGAGATGCGTGTAAATCTCCGATGTAAGGATAGAGGCGTGCCCGAGCATGTCCTGCACGACGCGAATATCCGCCCCGCCGTTCACCAGGTGCGAGGCGAAAGAATGACGGAAAGTATGCGGCGAGACAACCTTGTTGATCCCCGCCTTCAATGTCAGTTGCTTGATGATGTTGAAGACCGATACGCGGGAGAGCTTCTTCCCGAAGCGATTCAGGAATAACGTGTCCTCGTTCTTTCCCGCCAGGAGTTCCTCCCGGATCTTCAGGTAGCCGAGGATCTCCTCCTTTGCCCTCGTTCCTACCGGGACGAATCGCTCCTTGTTGCCCTTCCCCTGCACCTTAATAAAGCCCCCGTTGAAATTGATATTAGACAACTTCAGGTGGGTCAGTTCCGACACGCGCAGGCCGCAGGAGTAAAGGGTCTCGAGGATTGCCCGGTCGCGTTTCCCCTTGTCGTCGTCCCCTGTTGCCCGTATCATGCTCTCGATCTCGTCGATGGAGAGCACGCCGGGCAGCGTTTTCGGGCTTTTCGGCGCCTCGAGCTTCTCCGCGGGATTGACGGTGAGCATCCCGTCTGTCACGAGGTATTTGAAGAATGATTTCAGGCTCGACACGTTGCGCGCTTGCGTGCGCGTGCAGATACCGGTTTCGTGCAAGTTGGCGAGGTGACGTTTCAACAGCGAGTAAGTCACCGCGCGCGGGAGGACAGGTGGTGTATCGCGATCGCAGAAGCGAGACAGCTTCACGACATCGTTCACGTACGCGTTCACGGAGTGCCACGATAGTCCTCGCTCCAGCGTCAGGTGTGTCTTGTAATTCTCGATAGCCTCTTTCCAAGTTGTCATGTTCAAGTAATTAACGTGAGTAGTTTCTTCGCGTTGCCGCCCCGGGCGCGTGTAAACGGGGGAGCAACGCGCTAAAGGTAATCATTTCCCCGTCCGCGGTCGCGAGGTTGAAAAAAAACGTGTAGATTTGTAAGCGTTAAATCAAATAAACATGGAGAAAAAGAAGATTCTAATCCTGAACGGTCCTAACCTGAATCTCCTGGGGACGCGAGAACCAGGGGTGTACGGGGATATCCCCTTCGATACTTTCCTCGAGGAGCTTCGGGGAAGACATCCCGGCGCGATCATCGAGTATTACCAGTCGAACCACGAGGGCGCGCTGATCGACAAGATCCACGAGGCGGGGTTTTCCCGCGACGGTATCGTGCTCAACGCGGGCGGTTACACGCATACTTCCGTCGCGCTGGCCGACGCGGTGTCTGCCGTTCCCGCTCCCGTCATCGAGGTACATGTCTCGAACACGGCCCGCCGGGAGACATTCAGGCATCGCTCGTTCCTGACTGCTGCTTGCCGGGGAGTGATCGCCGGTCTCGGGCTGGCGTCGTACGAGCTGGCCGTGATCGCGATCGAAAACGAGTGGTAAGATGATCGCGCGGAAGAGCTTCCCGGCAATGCTCCTGTTGCTACTGATCGCGTGCGGCGGCCGGGAGAAGGATGACGAGCGGCCGTTTGTCTACTTCAGGAATTACTCGAGGACTTTCAATGACATGCACGAGAAGCATCTCGCGGCGGCAACGCTCCGCGGGATTACCCCGATCGCGTCCGTCGAGGAGATCGGGAAGGCCAGTCGCCCGTTAAAGAAAATAACGTCCGGTCGCCGCTACCAGGTGGACAAGCTCACGCACTCGATCCCTTACCTCGTGCCCGAGGCGCGCGACCTGCTGGAGGAGATCGCCAGGAACTTCCAGGATTCACTGAAGGCAAAACACCTCCCGCCGCACGCGTTGATCGTCACCAGCCTGCTCCGCACGAAAAATGACGCGGAACGGTTGCGCGACGGGAACGGGAACGCCAGCGCGCGATCAGCACACCTCTTCGCGACAACGTTCGATATCGCCCACGCCCGTTACGCGCCCCTCGGCAAGAAAACAACTACCGTCGACAAGCTCAAGAGCGTGCTGGCGGGAGTGCTAAAGGATTTGCGCGACAGGCGGCGATGCTACGTCCGCTACGAGTACAAGCAGATCTGTTTCCATATCACCGTCCGTTGAATTACCCTAATCACGAAACGCGCATGAAAGAACCTAATCCCACCATCGCCCGCGCGAAAGCCCTGGTAGAGCCGATCGCGTTCGCGCTATTCATCATTTGCTACGCGGGGATCTACCGCCGCGACTTCTTCGCTCGCGTTCAAGAGCTATCGCCGCTCCTCCCCGACGCGCTCTCCCCCCGGGAACTGCTGGAGTGGCCGGGGATGGCCACGCGCCTCGCCGGGAGCTTCCTGACGCGCCTCTTCTATTACCCGCTGGCCGGGGCGGTACTGCTCGCGGCCCTGTTGTCGGGCGCGCGATGGTTAACGGCCTCCCTGTGTCGTCTCCCGGCGGCGGCACGTTTTCTCTCTTACCTCCCCGCGCTGCTCCTCTTTCTCTCGATCACGCGGCTTGACCACGTGCTTTTCGTCCCGGCGGGGGAGAATTTCCTCTTGGGCCCCTCGCTGGGCGTATTCCTCGCGCTACTGATCGCGGCGGGAGCGCGATGGACGCGGTGGAGACGGCCTTTTGTCGCCTGCGCGGTGATCGTTGGCTACCCGCTGTTAGGCTTTTACGCGCTCTTTGCCGTCCTGCTGGTTGGCGGGAGGCGACGGGACGTTGCCTGGGCGGTAGCGTGGGTGATCGCCTACCCGCTGCTATACTTCGCGTCGTGTTATAACCTCTCCTTGTTTAACGCGTATACTGCCGGGCTGCTCCTGCCCGAGAACCACGGCGCCGCGTGGTGGAACTGGCTACCGCTGGCAGGGGCACTCGTCACCATCGCCGCCCTCGCCGCCAGCAAAGCGCGGGACAAGGACGGGAAGCGCTACCGGTGCGCGAACGCGGCGGGATTGCTGCTATCGTGCGCGGGCGTCTTCTTCCTTTCCAACCGGGACGCCTCTTTCCAGGCGCTGCTCTCCATGCAATACCACGCCGCGCGCGATCGCTGGGACGTCGTCCTGGAACGCGCGAGCGCCGTGAAGGCGCCCGACCGCCTGGTGATTCTTTACCGCAACACGGCCCTGCTCAAGTTGCAGCGGCTATGCGACGAGATGTTTACCTTCCCCCGCGAGGGTGCTGCCATGCCGCCTTACCCCAGGATGGTATACATCGCGGGGTGCGACTTGTTCTTCTATCACGGACACCTGAACCACGCGTACCGCTGGGCCACGGAACACTTCGTTCAACACGGGATATCCGTCGACGCGCTCCGCGTCATGACCCGCGTGGCGCTCCTGAACGGGGAATCCTCCCTGGCGTTAAAACATGCCAGGGCGCTGGAAAGGATTCCCTTCCACGCCAGAGAGGCGCGGGAGTACAGGCGTCACGCCGAACGACCGGCAACGCTTCTCGACGCCTCCTTCCTCCCGAGGGGGCTCTCGTCTCGCGACAACAAGCTCGGGGAAAAAACAGCACTGGTCGAGCCATTCCTCCTCGAGTATTACCGGGACACGCCCCCGGACACGCGAGAGACGCTGGAACTTTCCATCGCCGCCACGCTCACGCTAAAGGCAATCGATCGCTTCCAGGCCCTCTTCCCCCTTTACGAGCAAAACGGGATAGCGGCGCCCCTCCACGCCCGGGAAGCCGCCCTCCTCTTCGCCAGGCTGGAGCAGGGGGACGAGGACGCGATACCGGGCGTCGATCCCGCTACACGAAGGCGCTTCGAGCGCTTCCTGGTCGCCCTCGTCGACGCGCGAGCGAGACCGCCGGTGGAGCTCTCCCTCAAGGCGCTCGAAAAGCCTTTCGGGAATACCTACTGGTACTACTATTTCGTCGTGAAAAATCTAAAAACAAATTAACGCGCCATGAAATACCTCCTTATCGCCCTCGCGCTCACCTCTTGTTCCGTCGTCCCGCCCCGCGACGCCAGAGAGATCACGCTCCCCGTCCTCCTTTCCCCGGACTACACCGGGGTTACCATCCCGTGTAACGTGGCCCCGCTCAACTTCAAGATCCTCCTCGAGGCGGGGGATTACATCACCGTCGCCCGGGGTAGTCGCTCCGGCAGCATCGTCGTCCGCGGGCAGGTCGTCCGTTTCCCCTTAAAAGCCTGGCGCGCGCTGCTCGACGAGAACAAGGGCGAATCTATCTTCCTGGAAATTTACCTGAAACGGGAAGGCGAGTGGTTAAAACTACCCCGCGTCCGCGATCGCGTCTCGCCGGACCCCATCGACCCGTACATCTCTTACCGCCTCATCGAACCGGGGTACGTTTATTACTGGGATCTCGCTATCCGCCAGCGCGACATCACCTCTTTCGACGAACGCGACATTTTCAACAACAAGGTCTCGCCGCGCGACAACAGGCGCTTGTGTATTAATTGCCACGCCTTCCAGTCTTATCGCCCCGACAAGATGCAACTGCACGGGAGGGGGACGAACGGCGGGACGGTGATCATCAAGGACGGGAAGGCGGTAAAAGTGGAGTTGAAAACGGGAGATCTCGTCTCGGGAGGCGTCTATCCCGCCTGGCACCCGACGGAGAATCTCATCGCGTATTCCGTGAGCCAGACGGGGCAGGTGTTTCACTCCGCGGACACGCGAAAAGTCGAGGTGCAAGATCTCGTCTCGGACTTGATTCTCTATGACGCTGACCGGAATACCGTCGCCTATATCGCCAACGACACGAGCGAGCTGGAGACCTTCCCCACCTGGAGCCCGGACGGTAGCGCGCTCTATTACGCCTCGGCAACGTATATCCCCACGCTCGCCAATCGCTCGCTGAACGCTCTCGTTAACTACAAGGAGATCCGTTACAATATCCTCCGTCGCGCCTTTAATCCCGTCTCCAGGCAGTTTGGCGAGCCGGAAACCGTCTTTGACGCCGCCATTCTCGGGAAAAGCGCCACGTTCCCGCGCGTCTCGCCGGACGGCCGTTACCTGCTTTTCGCGCTGGGCGACTTCGGGATATTCCACGTCTGGCATCCCGAGAGCGATCTTTATCTCGTTGACCTCCAAACCGGCAAGCATGGCCCGCTGGAGGAGGCAAACAGCGCGGGGGCGGAAAGCTACCACAGCTGGTCGTCAAACGGGAGATGGATCATTTTCAGTTCCCGCCGCGACGACGGCGCTTTTACCCGTCCGTATATCGCTCATTTTGACGATAACGGGCGCGCTTCCAAGCCTTTCATTCTCCCGCGACGCGACCCTACCTCCTACGATCGCCTTTACAAGTCGTTTAACGTGCCCGAGTTCATGACCGGGCCCGTCACGATCTCTCCCACCGCGATCTCTAAAGCTTTTAACGCGCCACCACGCCAGGCGCGCCACGTGATGGAAAACTGAGCGAGGAGAAAGAATCCTGTAAATATCGTCATTCACGACGCGAAGTGCATGTTTAACAAGTTAAACATGGCGCCTGACGTTGTAAAATGTCCATTTCAAAATTAGAAATGGCCATTTCAAGTTTTAAACAAGGCAATTTAAAGTTTAAACAAGGTTGTTTGAACTTCAAACAAGGTTGTTTGGATTTCAAACAAGGCTGTTTGGATTTCAAACAAGGTTGTTTGAACTTCAAACAAGGTTGTTTGAACTTCAAACAAGGTCGTTTGAACTTCAAACAAGGTCGTTTGGATTTCAAACAAGGCTGTTCACAGCGTGAACAAGGTAGTTCAAAAGGCTATGAAAGCTGCTGTTAATGTTGAGGATGCTGTTGTCAGGCCTTGAAATCTCCTCCCAGTAAGGTAAGAACGCGTCGCGAGAGACAGGTTAGTTGATAGTACTAACGTCTCCCGCT
>JAITJA010000051.1 GCA_031279175.1 Odoribacteraceae bacterium | reverse complement strand
CCACAGGAATCGCCGATTTACTTTCCACGTTGGTGGGGTCGAGTTCCTTACCTTTGTAGCTAATCCCAACACTTAACTCGGGTAACTCGGCATTGGGGTAGAGTTCCATCGGCAAATATTGGTTGGAGAATATCCCCATCAATACTAATCCGACGAAGAGCATGGAAATGAGTACCTTCCTTTTTATAATTGAGTTCATCCTAAATCCGTTTGGAGGTTAAACACTTCGCCTTCTTCAACGTTTTCTATCAATGACGTAGTACACGCACGGGATGACGAGTAACGACATCGCCGTAGAGGTGATTAATCCACCTATGACAGCTAAAGCCATTGGCGAACGGAGCGCAGCTCCCTCCCCGAACCCAAAACACATGGGCAACAAGGCAAGGATGGTAGTAGCACTGGTCATAATGATCGGACGCACGCGGTGTTGTGCGGCCATCATGATTGCTTCCTTGAGCGGGTAATTTTCGGCTTTTAACCGGTTTATCGCGTCTACCAGGATAATAGAGTTATTCACGGCGATACCAACTAACATGATAATCCCGATGAATGCCATCATGTTCAGGGTCTGCCCTGTCAGAAGGAAGGAAAGGATAACTCCCACGCCTGCTAATGGGATGGTGAGCAAGATAGTAAAAGGGTGACGAAGCGATTCAAACTGGGCCGCCATAACCATGTAGACTAACAGAATGGAAAGCAATAAAGCTAATCCCAGCCCACTGAACGATTCGGCGCGCATCTGCTCTTCTCCAGTAATATTGGCGGTGTATTTCGCGGGAAACTCAATAGCGTCTAACCGTTCTTTTATTAATGGGGCGATATTTCCCAGAGCCTTGCCTTTCTCGATCATGGCGGTCACGCGTACCGACCGGCTCTGGTTGCTCCGGTATATCTCCTTGGGAGCCGAAGAGATCTCGATATCAGCAATCTCTCCCAACCGATATCGCTGTGATCCCTGAACGATTTCAATGTCCTGGATCTCCGAAAGGGTTACTTCCGGCACTTTGATATTGATATTAATCGTCTCACCACGGTTCTCGAAGCTTCCTGCTTCTTGTCCGGCCAATTTGGCTTGCACCTGAGAGCTGACAGAGGCGACGTTTACCCCGTAGATACCAGTCTTCAGACGGTCGACGACGATATTTACCTCGGGAGCGCCTCGTTCCATGGAGGTGGTGATATCGTAGATACCGGGGACATCGCTAATACGTTGCTTGACCTCGGCAGAGAGTTCATCCAGCAATTCCAGTTCCTCGCCCTTGATCTCTACCACGAGCGGGGCGCCCTCCGTGCCGAGGATAGTCTGCAAGGCAGTCTCCTCTTTATCGAAACTAAGTTCCGCACCCACGGGAAGAGGATAATTCTGGTTAATGTGGGTAATAAAGTAATCCGCATCGAGCAACGATTCTTTTTTTAGTTTTACCGTTACCTGCGCCTGGTTTTCTTCTTCTAATTTTCCTCCTTCAACGCTCTCGGCATTGGAAGGCCCTACCTGCGTATACATCCACTCGACGTCTTCACCTCCTAACGTGATGATAGCATCTTCGAGGGTAGCAACGGCATTATCCGTACTCTTTAAACGCAATCCCGGTTCCATTGTCAAGAGGACGTTAAACTCTTTAGCCTCGGTCTTCGGCATAAATTCCAACCCGAGCAGGGGGAGTAACGCGTAAGATCCACCGAGTAATAATATTGCTCCAACGATGACGAGGAGACGACGCTCCAGCAAACGACCAACAAAGTGACCGAAACCCTTGATGGTGATCGCTTGTTTTCCTCTTCGAGTGCCTATCTTAAGGAATTTAGAGGCCATCATCGGAATAAAGAGGATCGCCACGAAAAGCGACGAGAGAAGGGAAAAGCTAACCGTCCACGCCTGTTCCTTGAATAATTCTCCGGCAGCTCCTTGGAGGTAGACAATCGGGAGAAAGACGACAATAGTAGTCAGCGTGGAGGCCGTGATAGCTCCGCCTACTTCCGACGTACCACGAACAGCGGCCTCACGAGGAGAGAGTTTATTCTCAGCCATATTCCGGAAAATGTTCTCTATCACCACGATCGCACTATCTATTAACATACCCGCCCCGAGAGCCAAGCCTCCCAACGTCATGATGTTTATATTTAGCCCGTTAAAGTACATCAGGTTAAAGGTGGCTATAATAGAAATAGGAATCGAGAGACTGGCGATTAACGTAGTATTGAATCTTCGCAAAAAGATATATAACACGATCACCGCCAACAGTATGCCGATAAAGGCTGCATTTTTGACCTCGCTAATAGAAGCATCTATAAATTCACCCTGGTTACTGATGATCTGGAAACGATAGCCGGGCATACCCTGCTGGAACTCGCTTATTTTCGCAAGCAGATTATTCACAGCCGTGACCGTATTGAACTTATTTTCCTTGTAGATGCTAATTCCCAGGCAACGTTCTCCGTTAAAACGAGCGATATTCTCCGGATCGGTATTACGCAGGATGATCTCGGCCACGTCTCGCAAGTAGACGGGTGCTTTTGTCCCCGAGGTCTCTTCTCCTCCTGTAGAGGAACTTTCTTCCTTGAAGGCAACAATAACATTCCCGATATCTTCGACGCTACTAATCAAGTTCACCCCCTTCACGGAATACGAGAGATCGTTCTCCTGTATACTCCCGCCGGAGACGTTTTGGTTCAATTCTTCGATTCGGCTCGCGATCCCGTCCACGGTCAACCCGAAAGCATCCAACATGTAGCGATCGGTGCGGATCTCCACGGCGGCCACTTCCTGCCCGGAGAGTTGGATGTCGGCGATCCCATCCACCCGCACCAGTTCGCTCCGCAAATAACTCTCGGCAATCTTCCGTAACTCGTTCATGTCCTTCACCTCGTTATGTGTAAGGGCGATGGTCACGATCGGGGCGGCATTCACGTCATAGCGAGTGATGTTCAACTCATCCACGTTCTGTGCCTGGCTAAAGGAGGAGAGGGAACGCTGGAGATCGAGAAACGCCTCGTCCATGTTCTGTTTCCAACCGTATTCCACGGTGATGTTTGCGCTACCCACCCGGCTAACACTATAAACACCTTTCACCCCATCTTGTCGTTGCGCCGTGGACTCGATCCGGGCGACCAATTGTTTCTCGATCTCTTCCGGGGGACGTTGCCCGCTCTTTATCTCGATGAAGAGAGACGGGTTCTTTAAGTCGGGGAAAAGATCTGTGCCCAGACGATTGTAGGAGATGGTACCCAGCAAACAGATCGCCAACGTCAACATCAACACCGTAACCGGGTACTTAACCGCAAACTCTATTATTTTTTTCATACCGTTTCGTTGAGTGAAAAATCGCTCGGCGATCTCTCGTTTTTATTTCATGATCTTCACTTGGCTCCGGTTTCTTAACCACTCGTAGCCTTTGGTAACGACCTTGTCACCATCGCTCAAACCGCTCTCCACCTCCACGTATTTATCGTCGTTGATGCCCACTTTTATCCCTCTTTCAACAGCCATGTTTCGTTCGATGATGAAGACGCTCTTGTTACCGCCGCGTTGCGACTTAACAATCTCTTTCGGGACAGACAACACCGAATCTTTCTGCAACGTGATGATGTCTCCTTTGACAAACATCCCCGGTCGCAATTTCAGGTCGGGATTACTAATCGTGATAAAGCCAGAGAAGGTACGTGTCGTCTCGTTGATGGCAGGAGAGAGTTGCGTTACCTGTCCAGAGAGGGTATCCGATTTGATGTTATAATTCGTCACCAGCACCTTTTGTCCAACGTTGACTCGGTCAATGACATTTTCGGGAAGTTCAATATTGAGATACATGCTATTATAGTCCATTATCTCGAACATCACTTGCCCGCTTGCCACCTCGATATCCGGGGTAAAATAGGGAAGCTTCGTGATAGTACCTTTAAATGGCGCTTTCACGTTAAACTTTTCTATTTCGTCTTGGGCGCTCTCCAGAGCGGTCTTGGCGCTGAGATAACTTTTTTCTGCACTCAACACTTCCTTCTCTGTTACCCCGCCCAGTACTAATAATTGCTCTTGCCCCTTCCATTCTCGTTCGGTGATCGTTACATCCATCTTTTTCGTCTCGATGGAGATATTATTCACTTCCATTTGGTTTTCCAGTTGCACCACGATAGCTCCGGCTTCGACGAGATCTCCCAACTTGTACAGTTTTCCTGTCTTGGGATTGACCTGTAAACGATACTTACCGGTTTTCTCGGATTTCACTTCGGCCGTCTGCGCGGCTCTTGCCGTACCGGTGGTAGTGCTTACCTCCCTGATACTTCGTTTGACGACGTCTCCCAACCACACGGGCGTGGTGGAGTCACTGGAATAGCTCGGTCTCGTGTTATTGCAAGCGTAAAGCAACAAAACACATATACAACCACTGATGTATCGGACATTTTTACGGATCATGGTATTTATTTTTATGGATAGATATTAATGTAACAAGGCAAATGGCACGATCGACTCGTTCTTCTCGAAATCCCACAACGTGTAGATCTTAATCTCTAACAGTTGCAGCCTGTAATCGATGACCGCATCAATATAACTTTGTCGTGCCGTGGTGAGCTGGTCCTGGTAATCCTTGAACATCATGGACGAAAGACTACCATTCATGTATTTCTCGTAGTTAATTTTATAGGTAATTTCCGCATTCTCGATGCTCTTTTGGGAAAGGGCAATCTTGTTAAGGTAACGCGGTAGGCTCCGGCACAACTCGCGGATGCGGATAACGACCTCTTTTCTCGCCTCTTCAAGATTAAGTTCGGACTCTTCAATGTTCAATTCCGCGTTCTTAATATTATTCTTTCGAATACCCCAGTCCCAGATGGGGATCGTGAGCGTTACATGTACCCCTTCGTTATGGCTCTGCTTGTTGAACATCTGCTCTATCTTGGAGTCGCTGCCCGAGAATCCGAGACTAAAAGAAAGATTCCCACTAAATTTGTCGGTAGCCTTGGTCTGTATCAATTGGAGGCGTAACCTTTCGAGTGCTATCTCGCTTTGTTTTAATTGAAAGCGCTGCCCTAACGCGTATTCTATGGCCACTTCCGGGTCTATCTCTACAGCGGGAATATCGACGGGAGGAATGACAGAAATATCCACGTCAAGAGACAAACCCAGCGTCTTTTTAAAATCGTCTTTCGTTCGCTGGTAGGAATCTCGGGCAGAAGCCAGCGCATCCTGACGAGTTGCCAGCGTGATTTCCTGTTGCAACAACTCGGACTCGGCGAGGAGTTTCGTTTCCACCTTATTCTTCGTCAAAGTATAGGTTTCCATTTGATTATTATAGGCATCTTCCGCCGTTTCCACGCTCTTAAAGCTACGATACAACCCGTAAAACGCGTTCGTGACGGTCTGTTCGAGTTGGATTATTTGTAAGGCGTAGCTAAGTTTCGACGTTTCCAGATCAAGTTCCTGTTGTTCCGAGTTCATTTTTACCTCGTTATACTTGAAGATGGGTTGTTCATAACTAATCGTGAAGCGATTATTAAACGTAAAGCTAGAGCGATTTCCGGTTTTGTCTTTATAATCCTGCCAGTCGATGCCTTCCGAAAGGTTCAAAGTTCCTCCCGTGAATTTCACTTTCTGGGAGACTCTTAAGGCGATATCGGACGTCATTGTTTCCGTCAGGTTATAGGAAGCGTCATAGGACTGGAAATTATTGACTCTATTATAACTGAACGGGGTAAAAGACAAATCAAGACGCGGTTTAAGGTCAGCCTTACTGTTAACCATCTGAGTTTCGCTTCGTTGCAACGCCCGTCGATTATTCATTAACTCGGGACTTTGCAGGCTGGCCAATTCCAACGCACGCTCTAATGACAACGCTAAGGTATCTTGTGCAGTGGCGGTCAAGGGATACAATCCGGTGGCCCCCGCAAACAATAATAGCAATGTGAATCGTTTCATATAAATCAGTATTTTGTGTTTGTTATTATTTCTGGTTATTCTTGTACACCCAGCGCACGGCATCGGCAAAGATAAGTTGACGAGGATTAAACCCCTTATCTACGAGCGTGATTTTCGCGTCCCCCTCAGAGAAATAAAAACTCCCCACGGGCACCCAAGTTTGGCGATCTTCATTAGTCTGCACGGAGACCTCGTCCTCACCGTCAGCATGCGTGATTTTATAATACTGGTGCATTTCATCCTCGTTACGTCCGCCGCCGAAACCTCCTCCTCCCCGGAACTCGATCATTGAGTTATAGACATAGATGTCATAAAAACCCGGCAACGAAATATTAGCCAACCATTCAGCCATATTTTGCCCGCTACCTGCTCGTTTATAATAGCCACTCTTGATGTAATCGCCGTGGAAGTTATTACCTACTGTGGCGGTCCAGCGCGAGGGAGGCATCCAGAAATTCATATTCTTGTAACGATCCTCCGTGGTAATATGCAGCAGGGATTGCAGCGTGTGTTTCTTCTGGTTAGATTCGATCAACCGGAATCCCTTGTCCTCGTTATCCACGGTAATTTCTTTCGGGTCATACATGAAAAACGTGCTGTCTCCGTTAAATATTCCGGTTGTCGTGTCCGTGGTAATCTGCCTCATTCTTGGTAACCGAACGCCGACCTCGCTGGGGAGATTTTGAGCGATATTCGTCCCGACAGACAAGTTATTGGGGCGATTATCCGACAATACCCGGATTTTCTTGTAACTATTGGCCGGGATAAGGAATTGTGCAGGCGGTTGGTCCATCGACATAGACATGCCGAATGCCCCAAAGCCGCCAAAGCCACCGCCACCAAACCCGCGACCGCCCTCGACCCGAACGGAGAGTATCCCCTCGACTGGGGTTGGGTTGTACACGTGGAAACTAATGATATAACGGGTATAATCGTCGATCGTCGTCTCTTCCGAGTTCACCCCCCGAATTATAAAGAGGGGTGTACGATTAACGGTATACCACTCGGGGATCAAGTCCATGAGATTGATATTAAAACTCTCCATGAATTCGTTATTCAGATCGGCAAAGCTCACAGTCGAGAACTGTCGTTTCAGAATAAACTCCTTCATAAACACGGCAAAATCCTGCGACACACGGTACGTGAGAATATAATTTTTCAGGTAGGTAGCCTTCAACTTCAGCAGCTCGTAAAAGACCTCAGGGAGCATGGTTTCATCCATGATCGCCTGTTCAAAACTCTTGTTCATCAAGTACTCGGCGGCCCGTTGCGCGTCATTCATTCCAGAGAACTGCCTCATCCATCCTCCTCCCCCACCGGTCGTGGTTTCCTGCTTTAGCATCACGTTCATCAACACATCCATCACCGGGAAATCATCCGACCGGATAAACGTCACGTGATTAAAAAAGAGCGGGGAAATATCATACTTGTTCAATTTAGAACTCCATCCCGGGGCATCATTCAAGAGATTGGGGACAAAGAGATTTCCTTCGCCCGTGAATGTATTTTCAGAGAGCAAGGCATTTTGGATAAATTCACGTACCACGCGCATCTCGATATCGATCTCCTCGATACTCCGGTTGCCGCGTCGTTCCCACTCCTGCACCCGTCTTTTGGCCAGCTTGAAACTCCCGTTCGGAAGCGTGGCCCCCAGTTCCGGAAGGAGTACGATCTCCGGCTGCACGTAATCGCTTGCACCCTTCCAGTTACGCACATAAGTGGCGAACGAGATAGGGGTTTCCACCAGCAGCAGCCGTTTAAAAGGATAATCCCGATTCTTTCTTATCTCGTAATCGTCTCGCGCCCATCGCAACACGGAGGGCAGCGTGTCGGCAATGTGCGTGAAATCTTCCGAGAAATAATCGTGTCCTTTAAAACAATACAGGGCAATCTCGAGCGAGTCCAGCATCATTGCCTTCCTCTCGTAATCCCCCATGACGAGACTCATGGAAGGCAGCGGCTGATCGTTATCAAAGAAGAGAGTATCACCCACTTGTCGCGGGCTCCCCTGGGAAATCACGACGGCCTGCCGCGGGTTAACCACCTGCAACGCGAAGCGCGTGAAATCCTTCCGGACGTTATATAAGCTCACCGGGTTGACGGGAGGGGTGACTACCGGGTACCAGATGGACTCGGGAGTCAACAATGTGAAGTCATCCCCCACGAACGCGTATCGTTTCCCGTACCGAAGCACGCTATTTCCTGTCTTCGTGTTATAAAACTCCTCGTCGGAGACGTCCAGGTAACAAATCTCCTCGCTCACCTCACCGCTATAATCCACCTGCAATTCAACTTGTTCCCGAGGGTGGAGTGTTTGTTCCACGATAATGACCTGCCCGTCGCGACGGAAAGGAATCTCCCCGTTCACACCGGATAGGCGTATCACATCAAGCGAGGGATTCAGGTAGAGCAAAAGTGACTGGAGTGATACGCTCCCCTGGTTCTCAACGGTCAATCGCGCTTGCGCAACAATTCTTTTCCCTTCTTGCTGGAGTTTCACGCGGGCATCGGTCAACGTCCCCATGTCCGGCGCAATATATTTCCGGTATTTTTCCACGTACCCTGCCCGTGCAGCGTCCTTGTGCCGGTAATCCGCAACATAAAGGACACTACCCGCCACTCCAACGACGAGCAACAAGCTACCCAGCACATTCAAAACAACCTGTCTCCGCGGGTGTTGCGGCAATCGTTTCATCAGCACGACGGTAAAGGTAAGCAGGCCGGTGCCAACCAGGAAGAACGACACCCGTTGCACCAGATAGTGCGACAAATCGGGATGCCCCGTCACGTCCGAAAAGAGGTTCGGCAGCGTGACTGCAAAGAAATCAAACGCTCCCCAAGCCTCTTCACCGAGATACACCAGAGTCGCAATCACGTATCCCAACAACAAAATCAACGTGATCGCCTGGTTCTTCACCAGGTTCATGATTAGGAAAGAAACGCCAAGCACGAACACCAGCGAAGGGATCGAGAGCGTGAGCAGGTAAAAGAAATAAGCCCAGGGATTAAAAGCCGACTCGCTCGCGAAGATGTTGATGAACGCGGCGATTACCAGCGCCACGAGGTTCAGCGTGACAAACACCCGGATTACCCCCCATGTCTTACCGGCGATATAATCGGTATTACTCATTGGGCGCACGTAGATCACCTCGGCAGTATCCAACTTCTTATCTCGTTTCATGAAATCCCCCGCGAGGAAAATCGCTATAATCGACTGGGCGATATTAAAAATATAGATATTCACGAACGGGATTGAGGAAGAGAGCGCCACCATATTCCACTGGTAGCTATCCATGTTTGCCTGCGACCCGAGATGTAATACTGTAATCACGACTAACGAAAGCATCGCAAATATCCGGAACAACCAGCTCCTCCTGAGCAACTTTACCTCGTACCGGGAAACACTGGAAATATTATGGAGCGTCATCTCTTCACGGGTAGATTACAAGGCGAGTGCGGTCTCACGGATCGCGTCTGCCTGCATGTTCAACTTATCCTTCAGCAGGAAATCCATGTAATAGACATAGGCATGTTCCAAATTCGGGTCGATAGCCTTGCAGGAATACCCCTCCACGCTCTCGGCAACCACCTGAATTTCCATTCCGCCGTCCGAGGGAATTGTCGAGATAATCGGGTACTTCTCCTTGATTTCCTCGTACTCCAGGTCAGTCACGAAGATCTCCCACACCTTGCCGCGGGCCAGCGCGATCATCTCATCGGGCGATCCTTCAAACTTCAGTTCCCCCCGGTTCAGCAGCGCCAACTTCTTGCACGTGCTTGATATATCTCCCACGATATGTGTAGACAAGATAATCACAGCATCCTTATCGCTCACCTCCGAGAGGATATTCCGAAAGCGGATACGTTCCTCTGGATCAAGCCCTGTTGTCGGCTCATCCACGATAATCACCTTAGGTTGCCCGATCAGTGCCTGCGCGATACCCAGCCGTCGTTTCATCCCACCGGAGAGACGGTTAGCCCACCGGTCGCGCACCTCGAACAGCCCGACTTTCCGCAACATCTCGTCAACCACCTCGCCCCGCTGCCGCTTCCCACGAATCCCGGCAAGACCTGCTCCATAGTCCAAGAACTCCCACGTCTTCAGCTTCTCGAAAAAGCGAAAGTCCTGGGGCAAATAACCCAGCAGCGCGCGAATCTCCTTCCGATCACGGGAAATGTCGTAATTATCGTAAAGAATTGTCCCCGACGAGCTATCCTGCAACAATGTCATGATACGCATTAACGTGGTCTTTCCCGCTCCATTCGGACCGAGCAGTCCAAACATACCGGATTCGATCTCCAAGTTCAATTTATCCAGCGCCTTCTTTCCGCCGGGATAAATTTTGCTGAGGTGTTGAATTTTGATCTGCATAAGTTTTTATTTTTAAATTAACCGAGCGCAAGATAGGCTCGGGCAAAAAGAAAACGTGTTAATAAAACGTGAATCTTGTTTGTTAAGGTCAGACATCTTTTGTTTCGCAAGGTTTAGTTCTTAAGAAAACATTAACAGGAAGCCAGGATTCACGAGAACACCTCACGAATCACCCGGATACTTTTCGTGTTGAAGTTCACGTCGAGATGATAACCGATAAATGACAATACCACGTCTAAGAGCAACGCCCGTCCGGCGCGGTTCAACGCGATCGTGCCGATCGATGACAACGGGGTGCTACATAACCGGTAGATCACGCTGGCCGCCAGTGGACCAACGGCCTTCCCCGAATCGGGCGGGGAGGAACGAAAGTTCCCCGCGTGAGGATCAAAAAGATAACCCTCGCGATAAGAAGAAACATCCAAGCGCAAGCCCAGCAGATCGCAAAGCCGGTAAAAAAAGAAAAGATTGAAATTTGCCGCTTCATTTCCCGCGGCATTCAAGTATTCTATTGACCGGCAGAGATAATCGTATAATGAAGCGTTTTGCTCTTCATGCCGGAGAATAAGGCTCAACACCTCGCCCCATAACAACGCGATATTCATTTTAAAGACATCAAGACTGATCGCGTTCGTGTCCAGCGTCGGCCGCGTGGACTTGAGCGAGTAAAGATCCCCTCGCGCTTTTTCCGCGTATTCCACCTCGATGATCTCCATGACCCGCGTCCCCTCGCGTTTTCCTGTAAAAAAAGGAGTAATCATTGACAAAAAACCGCGTTCCAGCGAGAAAAGGTAAAGGATTCGCTGTCGTTCCACGAACCGCGTATTCTTCAACACGATCGCATTCACCACCTCCATCTTCTTCGCTCTTGGTTCAGGAATCTTCCCAGTTCTCGCAGGGCTTTTCCCCTGTGACTGATCTCGTTTTTAAGTGCAGGAGACATTTCCGCGAAACTCTGCTCGTGTCCCGTGGGACGAAAAATGGGATCATACCCGAAGCCGCCTTCTCCTTCCGCGGCCTCCAGGATTTCCCCGTTCACGATGCCCTCGAAAAGATACTCGTCACCGTCAATAATCAACGCGATAACGCAACGAAAACGAGCCTCGCGCTTTTTCATGCCCTCCATTAACTGCAATACCTTCAACATATTTGCTTTCGAGTCGCGATGATCTCCCGCGTACCGTGCCGATCGCACTCCCGGTTCACCCCCGAGCGCCGTGATTTCCAAACCAGTATCATCCGCGAAACAATCCGCACCTAATAGAGCGTACGCGTGTCTTGCTTTTTGCAGCGCGTTCTCTTCCAGTGTATCCGCGTCCTCCGGTACTTCCTCGTTACACCCGAAGTTTGCCAGCGGGACGATCTCCGCGCGATCCCCCAGGATTCCTGTTGCCTCCTCCAGCTTATGCCGGTTACCGGTGGCGAAAACAAGTTGTTGTTTCATGATTTTTCAGGTAAAAATATTTTTTCTATACTTATCCTCGTTCTCGTTAAACATGCTCACGTAGCTCGTGTAGCGCGACTCGCTAATTTTCCCGTTCTCAACGGCTTCCATCACGGCACACCCCGGCTCATGCACGTGCGTACAATTATAGTAATGACACTCCCGCGACACCCGGAAAATCTCCGGGAAATAGAGCGACAGCTCCTCCCGTTTCACGTCCACTAGCCCAAAAGCGCGTACCCCCGGCGTGTCAACGATAAAGCCGCCAATACTTAACGGGAACATCTCCGCGAACGTTGTCGTGTGTCTCCCCGTCTCGTGCGCGTCCGAGATCGCGGCGGTTCGTAGCGAAAGACCAGGTTCCACGCGATTAATTAGCGTGGATTTGCCTGTCCCCGAGAGTCCGGCGAGCACGGAAACTTTTCCTGCCAACGCCCCCGTCACCATTTCCATTCCCTCGCCCGTCATTGCCGATGCCTTTATACACTTGTATCCCACCTCCTGGTAAATCGCGGACAACGCGTTTGTCAAGAGTAAATCCTCCTCGTCGAGTAGATCTATCTTGTTGAAAACGATGATTGCCGGGACCCCGTAAGCTTCCGCGGAAGCCAGGAAACGATCCATAAAAACGGTTGATGTTTCCGGAAATTTCACCGTTACCACGAGTAATGCCTGGTCCACGTTCGCCGCGATCACCTGTTTTTCCCGCGACAAGTTCGTTGATTTTCGAACAATGTAATTTTTTCGCTCACCGATTCGTGTAATCATCCACTCGTCGTCTCGTTTTTGTTCAAGCTCCACGTTATCCCCCACGGCTACTGGATTTGTTGTCTTGAACCCTTCCACGCGAAATTTCCCTTTTATCCGGCAACGCACCGTCTCCCCTGTTTCCAATCGCACAGAGTACCAGCTTCCTGTTGATTTAATCACGATACCGTTCATGAGTCACTTTTTATATCGTGCGCAAATGTACATTAAAGTTACGAGAACGTTCCACGCGATACGCGGGGAGAGATGCCCGGTGTTTTGATAAGCATATTCCTTATTTCGCTGATCCCTGTGTTTTTATAATTCTTGTGAATACATGGATTTTCATGTATGTTTGCGGCCGATAAACAAAACCAAGATGCCACCGCGAGAATTTTACCTGAAAGAACTACATTACACGTGTCGCACGCTAGAAAAAGAGCGAGTCAGAAGAAATATCCTTACAGGCGTAAAAATCACGTTGTTTGTCGGCATGTTTTTCCTGATTTATCTCTTCGCGCGACACGGGGAGGCGCTCTACGCGTGGGCAGCATTACTGGCATTGTTATTATTCCTTGAAAGCAACGTCATCGAGAGCAAGCTATTAGCGCGTGTAGCGTTCCTTCGCGCGAGAGAGAACGTCATTGAGGACGAGCTCTCTTACCTTTCCGGGGACTTTTCCCGTCTCGACGGCGGAGAGGAGTTTCGCGACTCGAAACATGCATACTCTCATGACCTTGATTTATTCGGTGAGTTGTCCGTGTTCCAGTCAATCAATCGCACCGTTACCCCACGCGGGAAACAGATACTCGCCAACTGGCTCATGTCGCAGACATTGTCGGGCGAGGAGATCCGCGGAAGACAAGAGGCCGCGCGGGAAATGTCCAAGTACCACAATCAAGGAATTGATTTCCGTGCAACCGGTCACGTACGGTCGCTCAACACGCTTTCCTCGGAGCACGCGGAACGTTGGCAACACGAAAAGGCGGGATTTTCGCGTCAGTGGACACCTTATATTTATATACTCCCGGCGATAGTGCTCTCTTACTGGGTGCTTTGCTTCCTTGGCCTCATTTGGTATGGCGTCCCGTTATTCGGGTCATTGCTTATGCTGGGTTGCGCCTTGATCATGAGCAAAGAGATCAACCGGGTGCACGCGCGGTTGGATCTCTTTATCCGGTCATTCGGCTCGCTTCGCGATCTGGTACTACTCGCGTCGCGTACCACTCCCCTATCGCGACGTTTGCAAGAACTACACGAGACATTGTTTGGAAAAGGGCATGACGCGAGGGAGGCTTTCTCGTCGCTTTGCCGTGTATTGTCGGCGTTCGACCAGCGGGGAAACATTATCGCGGCAATATTATTGAACGGGTTATACATGAAAGATCTGCACCTGTTGCTCCGCCTATCGAGGTGGCAGGAAACCCACGCGAGGTTTCTCCCCGGTTGGATTAACGCCCTCGGGGAAATGGACGCGCTATTCAGTCTCGCGAATTACACGTTCAACCACCCGGAATACGCGACTCCCATCGTGCGAGAGGAGTTCCTGTTAAATACCAGGGAGATGGGACACCCGCTAATTCCCGAAAAACAACGCGTCATGAATGACTTTCATGTCGATGGGAATCATGAAATCCATATCATTACCGGGGCAAACATGGCGGGGAAGAGCACGTTTTTACGTACTGTCGGCGTGAACCTCGTGATGGCGCACTGCGGATGTGTTGTTTGCGCGCGTTTCTTCGCGTTTCGCCCCACGCGCCTCTTCACGAGCATGCGGGCAACAGACAATCTGGCTGCCGGCGTTTCTTACTTTCACGCGGAACTGCTTCGGTTGAAGCAACTCGTCGAGATTGCCAGGAAAGGGGAAGATCTTTTTGTCATCCTCGACGAGATTCTGAAGGGAACAAACTCTGTCGACAAGCTCAACGGGTCATTACGATTCCTGGGAAGCTTGCGCGCGCTCCCGGTCGCCGGGATTGTTGCCACGCATGATTTGCAACTGGGGGAACTTGTCACGTCGCACCCGCGACATTATTTTAATTATTGTTTCGAGATCTCGCACGACGACGACGAGATTGTTTACGATTATAAACTCCGACCCGGGATCAGTAAAAACATGAATGCATCGATCCTGCTGGAAAAAATGGGACTGTGTTAACCGATCAAATAGTTATAAATGAAATACGATATGAAGACTTTTTCACGTTACGCGCTAATATGTTTAGTAATGTTGCTCGCCCACGCGACAACGCGCGCCCAATCTCCCACGATAGGACACTCGTGGAAAAATTCCGCGCACGAGATAGGGATTCGTCTAGACAACGGACACTCGTTAGTGATTGATTTCTACCGCGAGAATATTTTTAGACTCTCTCCCGGTAACGCGACGCCTGCCGTGGAACCCGATGACGCGCCGGGGAAGATCCTGGTAGAACGACCGGGATCGCGACCAACGGTGGGGTTACAGGACCATGACGATCGGATCTCCATTTCCACGTCGCGGGTAAACGTACTTGTTGATAAACAATCCGGCAAGATGACAGTCGTGAACCTCGTCACCGGCAACGTGGCCCTTGAAGAGGTCGAGCCGTTCCGTGTTGAAGAGGGAAAATTCACGCTAACGCTACGCGAACACCCCAACGAACATTTTTACGGTGGTGGCGTGCAGAATGGACGTTTCTCTCACAAGGGGAAGAGCATTGCTATCGAAAACCAAAACAGTTGGACGGACGGGGGAGTTGCTTCTCCAACTCCTTTCTACTGGTCGACAAACGGGTATGGCATATTGTTTCATACCTTCAAGATGGGGAGATATGATTTTGGCGCGAAAGAGCCGGGGATCGTGAGATTGTCACATTTAGTCCCTCCCGGCGATGTTTTCTTCATGATAAACACCGAACCGGTGGAGCTCTTGCAAGATTTCTACCTGCTTACCGGTAATCCCGTGTTACTTCCCAAATTCTCTTTCTACGAGGGGCACCTTAACGCGTACAATCGCGACTACTGGGTTGAGGACGAGGGGGGCATCCTCTTCGAGGACGGCAAACGATACAAGGAAAGCCAGAAAGACAACGGCGGAAAAAAGGAATCGCTGAACGGCGAACAGGATAATTACCAATTCTCCGCGCGTGCGGTCGTCGACCGGTATCGTCAGCACGACATGCCCCTCGGTTGGATTCTCCCCAACGACGGGTACGGCGCCGGGTACGGGCAAACGGAAACCATCGACGGGAATATTCAAAATCTCAAGAGCTTCGGGGATTACGCGCGATCGCGTGGCGTGGAAATCGGCCTATGGACGCAATCCGATCTCTACCCGAAGCCTGACGTTAACGCGTTACTTCAACGCGATATTGTAAAAGAGGTAGGCGTTGCCGGGGCGCGCGTTCTAAAAACCGACGTCGCGTGGGTCGGGGCCGGGTATCGTTTCGGTCTAAACGCCATTACCGACGCCGCGCGCGTCATGATAAGCCACGGGAACAACTGCAGGCCTTTCATTATCACGCTTGACGGGTGGGCAGGAACACAACGGTATGCCGGGGTATGGACCGGGGACCAGACCGGGGGCGCGTGGGAGTACATTCGCTTTCACGTGCCGACCTACATTGGCTCCGGGCTTTCCGGTCAACCCAATATCACCTCGGACATGGACGGGATCTTCGGCGGGAAAAACCCTGTTGTTAACACGCGCGATTTCCAGTGGAAGGCTTTTACCCCCATGCAATTGAACATGGACGGGTGGGGATCTAACGAGAAATATCCCCATGCCCTGGGCGAGCCGGTGACATCCATTAATCGCTGGTATCTGAAGCTAAAGTCAGCGCTTTTGCCCTACGCGTACAGTATCGCGCGGGAATCCGTCGAGGGGCTACCCGCGATTCGGGCTACTTTCCTGCATTACCCGTCGCCCTATACCCTGGGAACGGCCACGCGTTACCAGTTCCTGTACGGCCCCAGCCTATTGATCGCTCCCGTGTACCAGGCAACGCGTCCCGACGGCGAGGGAAATGATTCGCGCGACGGGATTTACCTGCCGCCCGGTTACTGGATTGATTTCTTTACCGGTGAGCGTTACGCGGGCGACCGCGTGATTAACGGGTTCGACGCGCCGTTATGGAAATTGCCCGTTTTCGTGAAAGAGGGGGCCATTATCCCCGTGACCGCGCCGCACAATCATCTCTCAGAGATCAACGCGCGCGCACGCGCTTACGATATTTATCCCGGTGGGCACGATTCCTTTATCGAGTACGACGACGACGGGGTTTCCGAGGAATATAAAGCGGGGAGAGGCGCGACAACGTTAATCGAGGCCTCCACCGATCGGGAAACCCTTACCGTTACCGTGCATCCCACTGTCGGTGACTTTAGCGGGTTTACACGCGAAAAGTCCACGGAGTTCAAAATCATTACCCCCCTCCCCCCCGCTCGCGTTACCGCGCGCGTTGGGAATCGTCGCGTTCGCCTCGCGCGGGCCGCGTCGATGGATGATTACCTCGCCCGGGAAAATGTCTATTTTCACGAGGCCGCGCCCAACTTAAATTGCTTCGCCACGCCGGGAAGCGAGTTCGAAAAGAAACGCGTCGCGGGCGCCCCGCGTCTTTTTATCAAGCTCGCGCCTGTTGACGTGACCGCCACCCGCGTTCTACTCTCCGTCAAGAACATCATCCCGTTGCCTGACGGGGACCGGCGCGTCTCGACAGGAACTATTCTCCCGCCGGCAAACGCGCGGGTCTCCGGTAACGACCGGGAGCCGCGTGCATTACGACTTACCTGGGAACGGGTCGACAACGCGGACGGGTACGAGATCCTTTTTGACAACACCCGCTACTCGTTACGCGACACCGCGCTCCGTTTTGACGATTTAACACCGGAAACGTCCTACACCTTCCAGTTACGCGCCCTGAATCGCGACGGGGCGTCGCCCTGGACAACGGTTGAGGCGCGAACACGCGTGAACCCGCTGGAATTTGCCATTAAAGAGATCACCGGGAAATGCTCCGCGGACGGGCAACCCGGGTCGGGAATAGAAAAACTATTCGATTTTGACGAGGAAAACATGTGGCACACTGCCTGGAGCAAGCCGGCCGTCCCCTTTGACATCGTGATGGACTTGCACGCGATGCACCAGTTAGACAAAATACAATATTTACCCCGCGTGGGAGGAGGTAACGGTTCGCTCCTCAAGGGAAGCATCGCGCGTAGCCGGGACGGGGAACGATGGACGACGATCGGGGAGTTCACCTGGACGGGCAGAGAGCCTGTTCACGAGTTCATTATCGCTGGAAACCCGACAGCGCGCTTCCTGAAGATCAGCGTCACGGGGGCCCGAAAGGATTTCGGCTCCGGACGCGAGTTATATGTCTTCAAAGTGCCTGGTTCCGGGAGTATTCTCCCCGGGGACGTGAACAATGACGGGCGCGTGGACGAGAATGACTTGACCTCGTACCGGAACTACACCGGGTTACGGCGCGGGGACGCTGATTTCGAGGGATACGTGAGCAACGGGGACATCAATGACAACGGTCTCATCGATGCTTTCGACATCTCGTTCGCCGCGACACGCGACGCCGGGAAACAAGAAGTCGCGCCCGTCGAGGGAAAGATAGAACTCTCTACCGCCAAGCGAGTTTATCGTGCCGGGGAGATCATCGAGGTACGAGCGCGCGCCATCGG
The DNA here is from genome assembly GCA_031279175.1 of Odoribacteraceae bacterium. GTDB lineage: Bacteria > Bacteroidota > Bacteroidia > Bacteroidales > Marinifilaceae > JAIRKS01. Next base: position 2,379 of record JAITJA010000051.1, on the reverse strand, counting down.
GACGCGATCGGTAAACGCGTTTAGCCTCGCGTTGCCGTATGACCCGGGAGAGGTAGAGTTCATCGACGTGCAACCGCTTGCCGCGCGCTCGATGGAGAACTTCACCAATGACAGGATACATGCCGACGGCTCGCGCGTTCTTTATCCCACTTTCGTGAACGTGGGCGACAAGGAGAGTATCGAGGGAACGCGCGACCTCTTTGTCTTAAGATTCAAGGCCACGCGGGAGACGCGCTTCTCACCCGGGGCAATGGACGGCCTGATCGTCGACAAACAACTCCGTTCCCGCGCGTTCGGGGTCACGCGACAAGCGCCATGAACAAACTGGTAACAGTAATGACCTTTAGCGACCCCGTTGAAGTCTCGATACTCCGGGGACGGCTGGAAGCGGAAGGCATCCGGTGCTTCGTGCGCGACGAAATGACGGCACAAGTCCTACCCTTTGTCTCGGACGCCATCGGGGGAATCAAATTACAGGTACGGGAACGAGATGCGCGACGTACTATTCGACTACTGCGCCTGGAGGGATATGCCGGGAGGGGAGATTTCTCCCCCTCCCCCCTCGAACTTAAATTATATCGCTTTTTCTCTCGCCTCCCCCTCTTGAAGCGGATCTACAAGCAAAAATAACGCGATCCCGGCGCCGCGACGCCACCGCGAGACCCCTCCCGGGAAGCGCCTCCCGCTCGCGGCAAACGCGAACGCGCCGGGGGGGACGACGCCCGCGAAACGGGCGCCGGCAATAACGACGCGACGAGCAGCATACTACTTGTTTTTCTCCTCGAACTCCAGTTTCCGTTCGATAAACTTCTTTACCATGAGCGTCTTCTTCTGGTCGATAACGACGTGCAGGTCGGGAATCTTGTCGATATGCTCGATCAAGTTCCAGATACCGGTAGCCCCGACCACCCGTTTCAGCGCCGGGATCTGGTCGAAATCGACCGTGAGGAAAAAACTCAACTTATCCATCCCCAGGTAAACAATATCCTCTCGTTGCAACCCCAGGGCCTCGTTCAGGAACACGGTATCATCCATGTCATCGGTAAAATAGGGAAGAAAAGAGAGCACGAACAACTTCGTCCCCTGGACGACAAAGGGAAAATAACCGAACGGGACATGCACCTCGTCATCCAGGAGATAGCACTCCAGCATCTGCTCCCCCGACAAGGTCTCCACCACGCGATGCATGTACATGAGAGGCTCCATGATATAATAATTTCGCTTGTGTGCCGGGAAAATATCCATCCGTTCCTTCGCGCGCTGGAGGGCGTGCGACTGGATATAAATATCCAGGAAAACGGGCGGCTCCTCGTCCTTCCCGGTGACAAACCACCGGTCGATCCTCCCGTTAGCGGCCGGTATATCGATGATTTGCCCGGCGCGAACGGGGAACGCCACGCGATCCTTCTTCTTGTGAACGAAATAAACGGGCCTGGTATCGTCAGCCATCATGATCAAGCGCGTCGACACGTGGAGCCGCCCGCCCTTGACGTCAGTGAAAAAACGCCAGTCGAACCCGTAAATGCGAAAATTCACCTTCGAAATCATCATCGCCAGCTTGCGAATACACGAGGAAACGTCCGTTAAATCACGCGCCACGCGAGCGTGCGGGATCTTCTCGAAAAGAAGCTTAACGATTCTCGCTCCCTCGCCGGAAAAACGCGGGTCCTGGGCCGCGCACTCGAGCGCGGCGGAGAAAGCGATCCCGTGATTCACCATCTCCAGGTAGGTAAGCCCGATACTCTCGTCCCCGAAATAGCGCGTCTGCAAGAAACGATGCGTGGACTCCGACACGAAATCAAGAAGACGACGGGGCACGTGATGACCTTCCGCCGCCTTGAAACGGAAAGACTCCATCGACGGGTGAAACAAGTAATAAAGCTGGGATTTCTCGAGAGATTTCAGCAAGGCCGGGTCGAGACCGTACACCCGAAGAAGCTTTTGCACCGCGACATACCTCCTGTTGAAGAACGCTTTATTGGCCAGTGTCTCGGGCAGCCTGGATGGTGGTGATTTCTTCTTTTTCTTTGCCATGATCTGATAGTTTTTCTCTCACGCGAAGATAACAGAAAAGCGATTATCCATGCCTCGCTCGACAAACGCGCGGCAGGGAGCGCGTACCCGTGTCCCGCGCTTGTCTCGCGACCTCGTTCCCCCCGGGATAGAACGCGAAATCTCCCGCTCGCGGAAGGCAACGCGAGGCGTCTTCGACCGGGTATCGCGGCGATTCCTGGTAACAACGAGAGGGCAACCCGCTCCCCCACCCGCCATTGTCGCGTTGGCAATTGCCAAGCTGACAATCGACATTGCCACGGTGACAATGGCCCCTGTCACGGTGACAATCGCCATTGTCACGGTGACAATAGCCCCTGTCACGGT
>JAITJA010000040.1 GCA_031279175.1 Odoribacteraceae bacterium | reverse complement strand
ACCCGGCGCGGCTGGCGACGTTGGGGATGGCTACCGGGGCGGCGGGTATTGCCGGGCTTATCTTCCTGGACGAGGGGACGCCACTGGTGGTAGTCGTCGGGCTACTGGTCGTGCTTGGCGCGGGTTTCGGTATTTTCTCTTCGCCGAACACGAACCTGATCATGAGTTCCGTGAGCCGCCGGGAATACGGGCAGGCCTCCGCGATTACCGGCACTGCTCGCCTGGCAGGACAGGCGGCGAGCATGGGTATTGCCGGGATGGCGATCTCGCTGTACGCGGGTGACGCGAGATTATCTCCCGCGCTCGTCCCTGCTTTCCTGGAGAGCGCGCGGGTAACGTTCATTATCTTCCTGGTGCTTTGCCTTGCCGGGGTATATGCCTCGTTCGGGCGGCGGGCGTCATTGTCGAAAGGAGCCGCGAGTAAGGATAGTGGGATTGCCCAATCCCCGGGGGAGCAGCGTGGGATTGCTGGCCCGGGAGGGACAGATATCGATCCCCCCGCGGCGGGTGTATAGGCAGGAGACGGAGAGCATCCCTGGCGCGAAAGCCTCTTGCAGGTGCTGGTAGACGATCTCGCAGATCTCTTCATGGAAATGATTTTCGCCGCGCAACGAGACGACGTGGCGGGCAAGGGCGACGGGCGAGGGGAGGCGTTCGCCTTTCGCGTGAATAAAGATAGATCCCCAGTCGGGTTGCCCGGTGATCTTGCAATTACTGCGGAGGAGGTGGCTACCTACTTTAATCTCACCCGCGGGGAGAGGGTCGGCGAGCAAAAGGGCGGGATCTCTCGCGTAATCAAACGAGGCCCGCGTCACCTCCGGCGTCTGCTCGAGAATAATGTAATCCTCGAAATCAAAAGGGCGTTCCCCCGGCGCGTCCGCGAAGAAACACGCGGCGACGGGGGCCTGGACAACCCGCTCCAGGTCGCCGCGAACGACGCGAACAAACGACTCGATACCTTCCGCGACGTCATCCCCGAGGGGCGTCATGTTCAGCGAGTGCAGGTACAACTTCAACGACTTACTCTCTACAATGAAACGGCTCGAGGCGGGGTAAACGATCTTGAGTATACCGACGACCGGTAGCCCGTGGCGGGTGATAAAGCTAACCTCGCGGGCGTGCCACGCGTCGTACCCGTGGAAGCGATCATCGATACCGCATGCCGCGCGATTCTCGTGCCGCTCGACGGGGAATAACAGTTCCGGCGCGTAACGAACGGGATATTCCACCCGTTTCCCCAGGAGATATTCGCGTGGCGTCATGATTTAGAACCCTTGCATGGCGTAGAGGCGGGCGTACAGGCCGTCGCGGGCGATCAGCTCCTCGTGCGTCCCTTGTTCCGCGATCCGTCCCTCGTGGAAGACGCAAATAAGATCGGCGGAACGGATAGTAGAGAGGCGGTGGGCGATCACGATAGAGGTACGGTTACGCATGAGATTATCGAGGGCTTCCTGCACGAGCTTCTCCGAGCTGGTATCGAGCGCGGACGTGGCCTCGTCGAGGATCATGATAGGCGGATTCTTGAGCACGGCCCGCGCGATACTGAGTCGTTGCCGTTGTCCGCCGCTTAATTTCCCCCCGCGGTCCCCGATGAGGGTATCATACCCGTTTTCTGTTTGCATGATAAACTCGTGAGCGTTGGCGACGCGCGCGGCTTGTTCGACCTCCTCTCGCGCGGCGTTTTCTCTCCCGAACGCGATATTATTATATATCGTATCGTTAAACAGGATCGGTTCCTGGTTAACGTTTCCCATTAACTCGCGGAGATCGCGCGTGGACAGCTCCTTGATATTGATCCCGTCGACGCGTATTTCCCCGGAGGTAACGTCGTGGAAGCGGGGGAGAAGATCGACGAAGGTACTCTTCCCCGAGCCGGACGGCCCGACGAGGGCGATAGTCTTTCCCCTGGGAATCGCGAGCGACACCTCCTCCAGCACCCGGGCGACGCCGTTATACGAGAAAGAGACGCGGTCGTACTCGATAGCGCGCGAGAAACTCGCGATCCTTACCGGACGTTCCGGCTCGGGAACGGAAGATTCGGCGCCGAGGACATCGTCGACGCGATCCATCGCGGCCATCCCCTTGCGCACGCTATAAAAGGCGTTAGTCAGGTTCTTGGCGGGATTAATGATCGTGTAGAAGACGCCGATATAAGTAATGAACACCGGCCCGGTGAGGCTTCCCGTCCCGTTGATGATAAGATTCCCGCCATACCAGAGGATAATCACGATAATGACCGTCCCGAGGAATTCACTCGCGGGATGGGCGAGCGAGCGGCGACGCATCAAGCGGTTCTGCACGCGTCGATAGCCCTCGTTCTCTCGCGCGAAGCGTTCATTCATTTGCTTGCCGGCATTAAAAGCCTTGATCACGCGCAACCCGGACAGGGTCTCTTCTATAGTCGAGAGGAGCTCGCCCATCTTGTCCTGTCCCTCGCGCGAGTGACGTTTCAGGTTCTTCCCGATCTTGCCGATGAGCAATCCCACCAGCGGGAGCAGCGCGAGCACGAACAGCGTTAGTTCCCAGCTAAAGACAAACATGCCCGCCAGCGTCACGAGAATCAGTATCGGGCTTTGGAAAAGCATCTCCAGCGAACTCATCACGGAGATCTCCACCTCCTGCACGTCCCCAGTCACCCGCGCCATGATATCGCCCTTTCGTTCCTCGGAGAAAAAGGGCAAGGGAAGCGAGAGAATCTTCGCGTAAATGTTCCGGCGGATATCCCGCACCACCCCGTTACGGATATAGATCATCTCGTACGCTGCCAGGTAAGCGAAGCCCGTCTTTAGCGCCGTGGCGATGACCGCGATCACGCCGACGAACAGCAGCGTCATTCCCGGCCCGTGGGTATTATAGACGCGCGACACGTGATAATTGAAAAGTTGTTTCAAGCCATCTACATCCATCCGGAAAGGCGCCCGTTCCACCTCCATCGTCTCGCCGCTGAAGAGAATATCGAGAATCGGGATCAGCATTGAAATGGCGAATAACCCGAACAGCGCGTGCAGCAGGTTAAAAAGCACGCTCTTTACCAGGCGAAACTTGTACGGGGGGATGAACCGCCGGAACAACAGCAGGAGATCTCTCACGTCGTGCCCTTACATGCCCGTGTACCCGGACGGGGTGATTGACTTCAGGGTCTCCTTCAAGGAGTCGGGCACGTCGAGGGAGTCGACAAACGCGGCGATAGAGTCGCGCGTCACCTTGACATTCGTGCGGGTGAGAGTCTTGAGGATCTCGTAAGGATTCGGGAATCCCTCTCGCCGGAGAATCGTCTGGATAGCCTCTGCCACCACGGCCCAGTTCTCGTCGAGATCAAGATCGAGCGCCGAACGGTCGATGATCAACTTGTCCAGTCCCTTGCAAGTCGACTTGAAGGCGATCACCGTGTGCGCCACCGGCACGCCGATATTCCTCAGCACCGTGGAATCCGTCAAGTCGCGTTGCAATCGCGAGACGGGAAGCTTGTTCGCCAGGTGCTCGAACAAGGCATTCGCGATCCCCAGGTTCCCCTCCGAGTTCTCGAAATCGATCGGGTTCACCTTGTGGGGCATCGCCGACGAGCCGACCTCCCCGGCCTTGATCCGTTGTTTAAAATAGCCCATCGAGATATACGTCCAGAAATCGCGATCCAGGTCGAGGATAATCGTGTTGACGCGCCGCAGGTTGTCACAGATAGCGGCGAGATTATCGTAATTAGAAATCTGGGTAGTGTATTGTTCCCGCTCGATATGGAGCTTCTCGGTCAGGAAGCGATTCGCGAACGCCTTCCAGTCAACGTCGGGATACGCGACGCGGTGCGCGTTAAAATTCCCCGTTGCCCCGCCGAACTTCCCGGAGCAGGCCACCTTCTTGAGCAATTCCAGTTGCCTGCCGGCGCGATACGTGAACACCTTGATCTCTTTGCCCAGGCGCGTGGGAGACGCCGGCTGGCCGTGTGTACGGGCCAGCATGGGAATGTCGCGCCACTCGTCGGCAAGCGCGTCAAGGCGCGCGATCAGCTCGTTCACCAGCGGGTAGTAAACCTCGTTGACGGCGTCCTTGAAAGAGCAGGGAACGGCCGTGTTATTAATATCCTGCGAGGTCAGCCCGAAGTGGATAAACTCCTTGTAGTCGCCGAGACCGAGCGCGTCAAACCGTTCCTTGATGAAGTACTCGACGGCTTTCACGTCATGATTCGTCACCCGTTCGATCTCCTTGACGCGTTCGGCGTCCGCGGGCGCGAATTTCAGGTAAATCTCCTGGAGCAGGGGCAACATCGAGGCGGGCAGCGAGGCCAGCGGGGGCAACGGGATCTCGCGGAGGGCGATAAAGTACTCGATCTCCACCATGACGCGGTAGCGAACGAGTGCTCCTTCTGAAAAGTACCGGGACAGCTCCTCGACGAGTCCCCGGTATCTCCCGTCCACGGGAGATATAGCTGATAGCGATTGCATAGTGTTATATTTATTTAGAGGTTGGGTCTTTCTCTCGCGAAAGTACGCGATTAAACGGATTTTCCTCGCGCCAGGGGATAAAAATCCGGCCTGAGGGGCCCGCTCCCGTTCTCTCTCCATGAACGGGATGCTCTTCGCGATTTCGCGAAACGTCGCCCACGACCGTGGGCAAGCCTTCGCGTCTGCGCGAAGCGTCGCCCACGACCGTGGGCAAGCCTTCGCGTCTGCGCGAAACGTCGCCCACGACCGTGGACAAGCCTTCGCGTCTGCGCGAAGCGTCGCCCACGACCGTGGACAAGCCTTCGCGTCTGCGCGAAGCGTCGCCCAAGACCGTGGGCAGGCCTTCGCGCGGGCGCGTAGCGTCGCCCACGACCGTGGGCAGGCCTTCGCGCAGACGCGAAACGTCGCCCACGGTCGTGGGCAGGCCTTCGCGCAGTCGCGAAACGTCGCCCACGACCGTGGGCGGGCCTTCGCGCGGGCGCGAAGCGTAGTCCACGGTCGTGGGCAGGCCTTCGCGCGGGCGCGAAGCGTAGTCCACGCGCGTGGGCAGGCCTTCGCGCGGGCGCGAAACGTAGTCCACGCGCGTGGGCAGGCCTTCGCGCGGGCGCGAAACGTAGTCCACGCGCGTGGGCGGGCCTTCGCGCGGGCGCGACAGGACATACCTCTATTAAGAGAGTGGTCGCGGGGCGTCCGTCTCTATACCGGCAAGGTAGCGGACTGGTAAGGAGGATCGTGGTGACGGTGATTACCCGTTTCCCGGGGAGAACGAGAGGGGTTGTTTGTTCAAGTAGCGTTCAGCTCGTCGATGGTAAGCGTGGCGGTGCCTGTTTTCTGGACGACGATGCCGGCGGCCTTGTTTGCCAGGTGTATGGCCTCGATTGCCGGGGTGCCGGCGGAGAGGGCGAGGGCAAGAGTGGCGACGACGGTGTCACCGGCGCCACAGACGTCGAATACTTCCCGGGCACGGGTGGGGACGTGGAGGGTTTCCCCGGCAGAGAGCAGGGTCATCCCGCGTTCGCCTCGCGTGACGAGGAGGTGGCGGATCTCGTGGCGGCGGAGAATTTCCCTGCCGGTCTCCTCGATGGCGCGGTCGTCGTTCTCTACCGGTCGTCCGGCGACGTCTCCCAGTTCCTTGAGATTCGGCGTGATCCAGTCGGCGCCGCGATACTTGTCCCAGTTTGTTCCCTTCGGGTCGATGATGACGGTTTTTTGTTGTCGCGAGAGGATGGCGTGCAGTTCTCCCGTGACGAACCCTTTCCCGTAGTCCGAGACGATGATGATGTTCGCGTTTTCAATTTCTTTCGCGATCTGGCTCTCGAGGCGGGCGAGTTGCCCGGGTTCGAGGGGGGTTTGTTGTTCCCTGTCGACGCGCGCGATTTGTTGTCTCCCGCCGATAATTCTTGCCTTGATCGTTGTTGGCCGGTCGGTTTTGAGGAGTGTTGCTTGTATTCCCTCGCGCGCGGTGATTCGTTCGATTTCCCTTCCCTCGAGGTCTCTCCCGATGATCCCGACGAGGAGAGGTATCCCGCCGAGACTCCTGATATTGTGCGCGACGTTGGCTGCCCCGCCGAGGCGCGTTTCTTCTCGCGTGATGTTGACGACGGGGACGGGTGCTTCTGGAGAGACGCGTTCGACCTTCCCGAAGTAGTACTTGTCGAGCATGACGTCCCCGATGACGAGCACGCGGTTCCCGGAGAAGTTCATTTGTTGTCCCCCCCGAACATCATCAGGTATGCCTTGATGAAATCGTTGATTTCCCCGTCCATGACGGCTTGCACGTTCGAGGTTTGGTGGTTGGTGCGGTGGTCTTTTACCCGCCGGTCGTCGAAGACGTAGCTGCGGATTTGTGATCCCCACTCGATTTTCTTTTTTGTTCCCTCGATTTTATCTTTTTCCGCTTGTCGTCTTTGTAGTTCCAGGTCGTAGAGTTGTGCCTTGAGCAGCCGGGTGGCGTTTTCGCGGTTTTGCAGTTGCGATCGCGACTCGGTGTTTTCGATGAGGATTTCTCTTGTTTTTCCCGTGTCGGGGTCCTTGTAGTTATATCTCAGGCGGACTCCTGTTTCTACCTTGTTCACGTTTTGCCCGCCGGCGCCCCCGCTTCTGAAGGTGTCCCAGGTGATGTCGGCGGGGTTGAGGTCGATTTCGATCGTGTCGTCGACGGCGGGATAGACGAAGACGGAGGCGAAGGAGGTCATTCGCTTGTTGGCGGCGTTGTACGGGGAGAGGCGCACGAGCCGGTGCACGCCGTTTTCCGATTTGAGGTAGCCGTAGGCGTATTCTCCCTCGAACTCGATGGTGGCCGATTTGATTCCGGCTTCCTCGCCTTCCTGGTAGTCGACGTGCTTGACCTTGTAGCCGTTTCGTTCTCCCCACCGGAGGTATACGCGGTAGAGCATGCTGGCCCAGTCCATGCTTTCTGTCCCGCCGGCGCCGGAGTTGATTTTCATGATAGCGCCGAGGCGGTCTTCTTCCTCGCGTAGCATGTTGCGTAGTTCGATTTCCTCTATGATTTTTTCGCTTTCCGCGTACTTGTCATCGACTTCTTTTTCGGTGGCTTCTCCTTCCCTGGCGAAGTCGTGCAGGACGAGCAATTCCTCGATGGCGGTTCGCGCTCGTTCGTATCCCTGTATCCATGATTTCAGGTTTCTCACGCGTTTCATCAGGGCTTCTGCCTCTTTCGGGTTGTTCCAGAGGGCGGGGTCTCTCGCGCGCAACTCTTCCTCGGCCAAGAGTATCTTTTTGTTGTCGACGTCAAAGATACCTCCTCAATGCTTCACCTCTTTCGGCCAACGCTTTGATGTGGTCTATCGTGATCATTGTGTTTTTCGTTTATACTCGTTACTCGATCCCTGATTCGTCGTTCGCGGAGGTGTCGGGTGCCGCGGGGAGTATTGCCGGTTGTATTCTCGGGCTTACCGTTTCCTCCCACATTTTGTTGATTTCCTGTAGGAGTTCCGTTTGGTTGGCTTCCGTGGCGTAGTCCAGCACGATATTGATGAAGGTTTTGCTGACGTTTTCGTCTCGCCGCACGTAGGGTCTCTGGCTTGGCGAGAGCGACCAGAAGTATTTCAGCTCTTGTAGTTGTTCCCTGACGATTTCTCGCGCCAGCGCGTTGCCTTTCTCGTATTCCCCGGCGCGGTAGTAGGTTTGCACGTAGTCGAGCGTGAAGTATTCGGCTGGCAAGTGGTATAGTGGTAGTTCTTCCAGGGACTTGTCAAGCACGCGGACGGCCGCGTTTACCTTTGCCGTGTCGATGTCTTCCTCGCCGTTTCCCGGCGCGAAGGCCTCGTCGAGCAATGCCCCGGCGAGCCGTCCGAACGTGCCGCGGTAGCGCATCACGGAGATGGTGTTGCTGTGGAAGTAGTCAATATTTACCGCGGGATCCTTGATGTTTCCCCAGACGAACTTGTTCATCAGGTTATCGTAGAGGATGCTCGTGTTGATGCGCCCGGGGTCTCCCAGGGCCTCGTCGTTGTCGATCGCGCTCTCGATGGGGACGACGCGGAAGGTCGCGCCCTCTAACTGGAAATACTTGTCGAAGCCGAGGAAGGAGTCCGATCCCATGCCGACGCCGAAGTAGATGGGGCGTTCCCAGTTGTTCGTGGCGATGATGTCCAGCATCATCAGGTCGTTCTTGTATAACGATCTTTTGCCGGCCGGGAGGGTGATTTCGAGCCTGTCCACGATCTTGTCCGCGTCTTCGGGACGCACGGTTCCGTTCGCGAGGACTTTCGCCGCGTCTACCGGCACGTATAGTTTCGACGTCGGGATGTAATCGTACGAGGAGATCTTGGTTTCCGGCCGGTCGCTTTTCACGAAGTCCATGACCTCTTTGATGTTAAACGCCCTGTCGAATTGCTCCTTGATGAAGACTTGATTGCGTTTCCCGTGGTATTGCTCCCTCGTGAAGGAGATCGGCACGGCGGGTGACTCGTAGGCCCTTCGTTTCATCTGGTCCGTGTACCAGTCGCTACCCAGCAGGCTCAGGTTGACCACCCGCACGTCTCGTCGGATGGCTTCCACCTCCTGCGCGTACCACAACGGGAAGGTGTCGTTGTCGCCGAAGGTGAAGAGGATGGCGTTCGGGGCGCAGCTGTTCAGGTAGTTCTTGGCGTGCGCGAGGGTAGCGTATCGCCCGCTACGGTCATGGTCGTCCCAGTTTTCCGCGGCCATGTTGACCGGCACGACGAGCAGGCAGACGACGGAGAGGGCTATCGCCGCGTGGAACGAGGGTACTTTTTTCGATTGCAACCATCTCCAGAGGGAGAGCACGCCCAGGCCAATCCAGATGGCGAAGGCGTAGAACGACCCGGCATACGCGTAGTCCCGTTCCCTCGGCTCGAAGGGCTTCTGGTTCAGGTAAAGCACGATGGCAACTCCGGTGAAGAAGAAGAAGAGCATGACCACCCAGAAGTCGTGTTTCCCCTGCTTGTACTGGAAGAATAGGCCGATAAGCCCGAGTAATAACGGGAGCATGTAATAGTGATTGCGCGCCTTGTGGTATTTCAGGCGATCGGGGAGATCTTTCTGGTTGCCCACGAGCACCTCGTCCACGGGCGGGATACCGGTGACCCAGTTCCCGTGTCGGAAGTCCCCGTTCCCCTGGATATCGTTTTGTCTCCCGGAGAAGTTCCACATGAAGTAGCGCGCGTACATGTGGCCGATCTGGTACTTGAAGAGGAACTTCAAGTTATTCCAGAAGCTGGGGACTTTCACGGGTTTATCGTCTACCCAGTAGGTAGGGCCGCTTGGTTCTCCTCCCCACTGCTTGTAGCCGTGCACGTGATCCGCTCTCGAGCTATACATTCTCGGGAATAGTGTCATGAAGCGTTTATCATATACGTTCTTGTACTGGTAGCCGAGCACCTTGTACTTGCCTGTCTTCTCGTCTTGCTCGTACTCCGGCGCGCCTTCCTCTATATCCACGGGCGTGGCGTTATAGTATGGCCCGCTGAAGAGCGGTTCGCTCCCGTATTGCTGGCGTTGTATATAATAAAGGAGCGCGAAGATATTGTCCGGGCTATTCTCGTCAATGGGCGGGTTGCTCACGGAACGAATGACTACCATCGCGTACGAGGAGAAACCGATTAGCATGACGGCGAAGCAGGTCAGGATCGTGTTCAGCAGCACGAGCCGCTTTTTCAGCGTGTAGCGAATGCCGAGTACCAGCCCGCCGACGAGCAACAGCGCGTATATCACGACGCCCGTGTTGAAGGGTAAGCCGAAGGAGTTGACGAATAGTAACTCGAACCAGCTGGCGACGACGAGCAGCCATTGCGTGTTGATGAGCAGGGTCGCCCCCAGGATAATGACGGAGACGAGGGCGGAGAGGATGACCCCTTTCCGCGAGGGTTTGTATTTCCTGAAATAGTAGATGAACGCGATGGAGGGGATCACCAGCAGGTTGAGCAGGTGGATGCCGATCGAGAGTCCCGTCATGTAGGCGATGAATACCAGCCAGCGGTTAGCGTAAGGTTCGTCTGCGACGCTCTCCCACTTGAGGATGGCCCAGAAGACCACCGCGGTTAGCAACGAGGAGAGCGCGTAGACCTCTCCCTCCACGGCGGAGAACCAGGGGGTGTCCGCGAAGGCATATGCCAACGCCCCGACCATTCCCGCGCCCATGATGGCGATCAGTTGCCCCGTGTTACATGTTTCTTGTTTCCCCACCACGAGTTTCCTTGCCAGGTAGGTGATCGTCCAGAAGAGGAATAATACCGTGAAGGCAGAAGCCAGCGCCGACATCACGTTAACCATTAACGCTTGCTTGTCCGGTGACGGCGCGAGAAAGGCAAACAGCCTGGAGATGATCATGAATAGCGGGGCCCCGGGGGGATGTCCTACCTGTAACCCCACGGATGTCGCGGTAAATTCCCCGCAATCCCAGAGACTGACGGTTGGTTCCACGGTCAAGATATACGTCACGCTCGCGACGAGGAAGGCCACCCACCCGGTGACATTATTGACCAGCTTGTAACTTAACCCGGAATGATCTTTAATCATACGCATGATGTGTTTGTTTATTTAATAATACCAACTACTTGTCTTCAATTACTTGATCGTTCTTATCTTTTGAGGGCACGAAAGTAACGATTCTGTTTGAATTTTTCCCGGTCTCGTTGCCGGATTTCTAAAATAGTTATACATTCGCGCCGTCGAAAGGCAAGATAACTTGCCCTGCACGACGGGGAATTGTCCCATTGTGTAATGGTAGCACAGCAGATTTTGGTTCTGTCAGTCTAGGTTCGAATCCTGGTGGGACAACGATAAAAGTTCTTTCAAATAATGCCCAGATGGTGGAATTGGTAGACACGCTAGTTTCAGGGACTAGTGGCCGCAAGGCTGTGCAGGTTCGAGTCCTGTTCTGGGTACTATACCAAGTATAAGAGAGACAAAAAGACAAGGGTGCGCCAACAAAACAACGCGTTCTTGTCTTTTGTTTTTTCTTGTTCTTGCCTGCTTTTTCAGATGCTCGTTATTTTTCACACCTTATTTACACCCCAGAAAAAATTATCATTCCCTTTTGCAGGTAAGAGAAACAAAAAGAAAATAATCCCGGCATGGCAAAGCATGATATTAGAGTGACGGACAATCCAAAGTTGAAGCAGAGATTGTTCTCGGATGGCCCAATATCGTTGTACCTGGCCTATTACCTGGGATATAGTAAAACGTATGACAACGCGAGCCTTCTCAAGGGGCCGTTCCCCCTACACCACGCGTATAGACTTCCCCATGACAGAGATCACCTCGCCCTTCACGATCTTGGCGCGTTTACGTGATTCGGGGCGGTCGTTACGGTACACCTGGCCTGATTCGACCAGGCTTTTGGCCGCGCCGCCGCTTTCGGCGACGCGCGTGACCTTCAAAAGCTTGATCAATTCGATATAGGGGGTATCGAGTACAAAAGAAATCATGTCGCGGGATCAATACATGTAATCCCATGCCGGCAGCATCACCGGTTTCTGGTCGAGTGCATCGAGTGCCTTCTGCCCCAGGTAGCGGCGATGGATGACCACGCGGAAGATATACTCGTCAAACCACTCGTCGGTAAACGTGAGATACCCCCCGTTAATCGTCGTCCCCCAGCTATTCTCGAACTGCCATTTCACCGGGCGATCATCCTCGTCCGTGTCCACGCCGACCAGGGCCATGGCGTGTGTTGACCCGCTTTGTCGCGTGAGAATACGCGTCTTCTTGTCCATGTAGAAATCGACGCCGAAAAGCGCGTTAAAATCATACAACCCGGGATCGAGGACGCCCGAGGCGCGATCGAAAGCCTTCCCCACGTCACTAGAGCTATACATCGCCTCGTTATTCTTGATTGACGCGAGGGCGGCCCGCTTGATCTCCTCGTTAGGCAGGTTCAGGTAAGTCCAGTTAATCCCCTCGAACGTGTTCCTGTAATTATTGATCTCGTACACCTTGTAATACTCCCGCGTCGGGTCATTCATGATCATGATATAATGTTTCGGGTCATAACCCGCGGGCGTGATCTCCTTGTAGAACTGCCGCGGCGAGTAATCCGTCAGGCTCTTCACCTCCCCGTCGCGCGTCTTGTACCGCCACGTGAAACGCGCGGGAGGTTCGCCGAGACAGAGTGCAAGCACGCGATAGACATCCTTCAGCACCGCGATCTTCTCCTTTCGCGCCAGCGTCGCGTTCACCTTCCTGGCGACCATCTCACGGATCTCGAACCCTCCTTTCCTTAGCCTCTCGTTCACGAGCGCGACGAGCCCCGAGGTATTATCCGAGTGAGCCGTTTCCGGCATCACCTCCCGCGGAACCACCCCGTACTTCTCCCCGAGATTATAATACAAGTTCCACACCCCACCGTCATTCACCGGGTTCTCGAACAGCCCCGTCACGCCCCGGTCATCCATTGGTTTGCCGGCAGTGGCGATAATATTCTCGAGAAACAGGTTAGACTTCTCGAAGAGATCCCAGAAGTAAAGATAATTGTGCGAGAAATCAAACTCCTGCACCCCGTACTTCTCCATCACGCCGGGCCGCAGCACGTTCATCGAGGTAAACATCCAGCAGCGCCCGGAGCTCTTCTGGTCGGTGACGCCCCTGACCGTCACGCGATACTTGAAATAGTGATCCACCTTCCCTTGTCGTTCCCTGTCAAGCGCGTTATCCCGGATATTCTTGTCATTCGTCAGTACGTTACGGATGGCACGAGTGGCGTCATCCTTGACAAAACTCGACTGGATCTCGGCCAGCTCCTTCTCGTTAATCGTTTGCGCGACCAGCGCGTTACCGGCGACCAGCGCGGCGGTGATAATAGTAAAGAAAACTTTCATGCGTTACGATTTTAAATTAAACATGTATTGCCTCGCCGAGAGCGGCGGCGGCGGCCTCCGCAATAGCCTCGCTGATAGTCGGGTGCGGGTGCACGCTCTTGATAATATCGCCGGCACGCGCGCCAAGACGTTTGGCGACTACCAGCTCGCCGATCATCTCCGTCGCGTTCAGCCCCACGAGATGCGCGCCCAGCAGCGTGTCATCGGCCGCGTTAAAGACCAGCTTGACGAAACCTTCCGCCGCGCCCGAGGCACTGGCCTTGCCGGAAGCCGAGAGCGGGAACTTGCCCACGCGCGTCGCGTACCCCCCGGCGATCGCGCGCGCCTCGCTCAACCCGACAGAGGCAACCTCGGGCGTCACGTAGGTACAGGCTGGAATCGAGGAATAATCCACGCCCCCCGGCTCCAGACCCGCCATGTACTCCACGCAACAAATCGCCTCGGCCGATGCAACATGCGCCAGCGCCGGCCCGGGGATCAAGTCACCGATCGCGTACACCCCGTCGACATTCGTCCGGTAGCGGTCATCGACCGGCACGCGGCCCTTCTCGACGAGCACCCCGGCCGCATCCAGCCCGAGATCCTCCACGTTGGCAGAGATCCCGGCGGCGCACAACAGCACGTCAGCCTCCCGCATCACGATCGCCCCCTTTTTGTCCCGCACGAACGCGCGCGTACCCTCCACCGTCGCTTCCGACCCCTCCACCGCGGCGTTCACCATCACCTCGATACCGGCTTTCTTGAACGACCGGGCGACTACCCGCGACACCTCCTCGTCCTCTAGCGGGAGCACCGCCGGCAGGTATTCCACCAGCGTCACCCGCGTCCCCATCGCCCGGTAGAAAAAGGCCAGCTCGGAACCAATCGCGCCGGAACCAACGACAATCATCGACCCCGGCAACCGTTCCAGCTTCAACGCCTCGCGATACCCGATCACCCGCTTCCCGTCTATCGCCAGCCCGGGCAGCTCCCGGGAACGCGCCCCCGTGGCAAGAATCACGCGCGGCGCCTCCAGCAACACCTTCTCGCCTCCACCCGTCGTCACCTCCACCGCCCGGCCTGCCGTCAATCGCCCGTGGCCATTGACCACCGTCACGCCGTTCTTGTCGAGCAGGAATTGCACACCGCGGCTCATCTTCCCGGCCACCTCCCGCGCCCGCTCGACGATCGCCCGGAAATCGGCGGTCACCTCGCCGGCATTCACGCCAAATTCCTGCCCGCGTCGCGCGTACTCCAGCACCTGCGCGGATTTCAGCAATGATTTAGTCGGGATGCATCCCCGGTTGAGGCACACGCCTCCCACTTCCTCCCGCTCGACGATCACCGCGCGCATTCCCAGTCTCGCCGCCCGGATAGCGGCCACGTAACCGCCCGGCCCGCTCCCTATTATAATGACATCATATTTCATGTTACTTGTTTTAATGACCTCGCGAAAGTACGATTTCTCGCGAGATAACCCGCTCCAGCACCCGCGAAAACGCGCCTTCACCGGCTCTCCCGGCGGGTCTTTCACGCGCGCGGTGGCTTCCCCGGGCTATAAAAAAGTCTGCCGGCAGTTGGCGGCAGACTTCTTAACGGGGGGGAGGCCCCGTTGGCGGTAGCGTTCAAGCGCCGAAATCGTCGTAGAGGATGTTCTCCGGGGAGACGCCGAGATTATCAAGCATCTTGACGACGGCGGCGTTCATCATGGGTGGGCCGCAGATGTAATACTCGATATCCTCGGGCGAATCGTGCGTCTTCAGGTAATTGTCGAGGATTACCTGGTGGATGAATCCCGTTGGGCCTGTCCAGTGGTCTTCCGGCAGCGGTTCGGAGAGGGCGCGTTGCCAGGTAAAGTTGGGGAAGGCGGCGGCGATCGCGTCAAATTCTTCCCGGTAGAAGACCTCTTTCATCGATCGCGCGCCATACCAGAAGGTGACCCGTCGCCCGGTCTCGAGCGTCTTGAAGAGGTGGAAGACGTGCGAGCGCATGGGGGCCATGCCGGCCCCGCCGCCGATGAACATCATCTCGTTGTTGGTGTCTTTCAAGAAGAACTCGCCGTAGGGGCCGGAGATGGTCACCTTGTCGCCGGGCACGCGGGAGAAGATGTACGAGGAACAGATGCCGGGGTTGACGTTGGCGAAGCGCCCGGTGGCCTTGTCGAAAGGTGGCGGGGCGATGCGCACGTCGAGCATGATGATGTTTCCCTCTGCCGGGTGGTTGGCCATGGAGTATGCCCGGTAGGTCTCCTCGGGGTTGGTCATCTTCAGGTCGAAGAGCTTCATTCGTTGCCAATCGTCGCGGTAGGCGGGGTCGATATCCATGTCCGCGAAGTTGACGGAGAGGCGGGGGACGTCGATTTGTATGTATCCCCCGGACTTGAAGTGGAGATGTTCGTCACCGGGTAGCTTGACGATAAATTCCTTGATGAAGGTGGCGACGTTCCTGTTCGAGATGACCTCGCATTCCCATTTTTTGATGCCGAGGATTTCGTCCGGGATGTTGACGCGGGCGTTTTCCTTGATCTTGACCTGGCACGCGAGGCGCCAGTTGTCATGTCGTTGCTTGTAGGTGAAGAATCCTGTTTCCGTGGCGAGTATGCTCCCGGCGCCGGAGAGTACCTGACAGCGGCACATCCCGCAGCTTCCTTTCCCGCCGCAGGCGGATGGCAGGAATATTTTGTTGTTGCCGAGGGTCGCGAGCAGGGTGTTTCCCGGCGTGGTGGCGATGGTGTTTTTTCCCTGGTTGATGTCGATGTTGACTTTCCCGCGGGGCATGAGTTTGTTTTTCGCGAGGAGTAGCATCGCGACGAGTAGTAGCACGAGGGCGAGGAATACGGCGGTAGCTGTCGTGACGAGGGTGAAGTTCATGTCGTTTTCTTGTGTTTGTTTAGATGTTGATCCCGAGGAAACTCATGAAGGAGATGGCCATTAGCCCGGTAAGGATGAAGGTGATTCCCGCCCCTCGTAATGGCGCGGGTATGTTGGAGTAGGCGAGCTTTTCGCGGATGGCGGCGACGCCGGCGATGGCGAGGAACCACCCGGCCCCGGAGCCGAGAGCGAATGCGGTGGCCTCGGCGATGGTGGCGTATTCTCGTTCTTGCATGAAGAGTGACGCGCCCATGATGGCGCAGTTGACGGCGATCAGTGGCAGGAAGATGCCGAGCTGGTTGTAGAGCGCGGGGGTGTATTTCTCGACGATCATCTCGAGTAGCTGCACGACGGCGGCGACGATGGCGATGAAGACGATGAA
>JAITJA010000026.1 GCA_031279175.1 Odoribacteraceae bacterium | reverse complement strand
GACTCGGTAGCGGGCGTCGACAACGCCTTCTATCTCGTCGGGAGGGACGACCGCCAGAACCCGCGTCGCGCCGCCCTCCGCGCGTTAACCGACACCCTCGAGCGCTCGAGGCCCGTCATCGTGCTGGATCACCAGCCCGCGCGCCTGGACGAGGCCGTCGACGCCGGTGTTGACTTGCAGCTCTCCGGACACACGCACGAGGGGCAGGTATGGCCCGTCAGCTGGATCACCCACCGCGTCTTCGAGCTGGCGCGCGGGTACAAGCAAAAGGGAAACACGCGTTTCTACGTCTCCTCCGGCATCGGTCTCTGGGGAGGGAAATTCCGCGTCGGCACGCGCTCCGAGTACGTCGTCATCCACCTCCGGTAAGTTCCCCCTGCCGGTCCCCCTGCCGTTCCCCCTGCCGTTCCCCCTTTGGCGGCCAACTTCGCGTGTTACTCGCGCGATAATATTAGATCATGTTGTTGCAGGAAAGAGATTGCCTGGTTAATATCCTTGTACATCACCCGGTCCTCGTTATTAAAGGGGACGGCCTCGCGGAACGCGTCCAGGAAGCGTTCCAGCGGGGGAGAAGAGCGCGTGGGGCGTTGCAGTTCGATTGCCTGCGCGGCATTCATCAGCTCGATTGCCAACACGCGTTCCACGTTCTCCACCACCTTCACGCATTTCGTGGCGGCGTTCCCCCCCATGCTAACGTGATCCTCCTGCTCGTTCGACGAGGGGATAGAGTCCACGGAACAGGGCGTGCACAACTGTTTATTCTGGCTCGCGATAGCGGCGGCGGCGTATTGCGGGATCATGAACCCCGAGTTCAGCCCGGAATTAGCGACGAGAAACTCCGGCGTCTTCCGTTGCCCGGAGATCAGGCGATACGTGCGGCGTTCCGAGATACTCCCCAGCTCGGCGATAGCGATAGCGAGGAAATCGAGGGAGAGTGCCAGTGGTTGCCCGTGGAAATTCCCGCCGGAGAGGATCAGGTCATCGTCGACAAAAATCGTCGGGTTATCGGTCACGGAATTGATTTCCCGTTGCACGACCGTTGCCACGTGTGCCACGGCGTCGCGCGTTGCCCCGTGCACCTGCGGGATACAGCGGAAGGAATAAGGATCTTGCACGTGCACCTTCTTTTCCTGCTGGAAGCCGGAGCCTTCCAGCAGCGAGCGCACGCGTCGCGCCGTTTCCACCTGTCCCGGGTGCGGGCGCGCGGCGTGCACTTGCGGCAGGAAAGGATCTACCCGGCAGTCGTACGCGTCGAGGGAAAGCGCGCCGATCGCGTCGGCAAGATCCATCAGCCGGAAGCTCTTCAGGAGGGCATGTACCGCGTGCGCGCTCATGAACTGCGTGCCGTTCAGCAGGGCGAGTCCCTCCTTGGCCTCCAGCGCGAGCGGTTCCCAGCCGAGTTGCCGCGCGACTTCCGCCGCCGGGCGCGTCTCCCCCTCGAACGTCACCTCCCCCTCGCCGATCAACGGCAGGAAAAGGTTGGCCAGCGGGGAGAGGTCGCCCGACGCGCCCAGCGAACCGAGCTCGCGCACGACCGGCGTCACGCCTTTATTATACATGTCGAGGATTCGTTCCACCGTGCGCTCGTGCACGCCGGATTTCCCGAGCGACAGGGCGCGCGCCTTGAGCAGCAGCATGAGCCGGACGATCCCCGGGTCGACGGGCGGGCCGAGGCTACAGGCGTGCGACATCAGGAGGTTGGCCTGCAAGCGTCCCAGGTCTTCCGGCGAGATGTTGACATTGCACAGTGACCCGAAGCCCGTCGTGATGCCGTATAGTGGTTGGCTCGAGCGGGCGATCACGCGATCCAGGTACTCCTTACATTCCCGGATTGCTTTCCTGCTCTCGCTCGAGAGGGCAAGCTCGCGCCCCTCGCGTAGCAGGTCGCGAATAGAATCAAATGTCAGCGGCGCCGACGAGATGTAAAATTTCATGTGAAATGGATTTAGATGGATACCCCGTGAATAATTCTCTCGACGGCGACGCGTCAAGGGAAGCGGGTATCGAAGCCGTGGCTTTTTAGCGGGCGCGCTTCCTTCCGGGTATATGCTTCGCGGGCGCGCGTCACTTGTTCCAGTTTTCCAGTTCCCCGGCGGGCATCTCCTGTTGCGTCCCCGCGTTCATATCCTTGACGACGACCGTCCCGTTCTCGAGTTCTTTCTCCCCGAGGATCACCACGAGTGGTATTGCTTTCCGGCTGGCGTATGTCAATTGTTTTTTCAGGCGGTCGGCGTCCGGGTAGAGCTCCGCGTTATGCCCTTTTTCCCGCAGTGCCCGGAGCAGCGGGAGGCAGGCGCGGGCCTCGCGTTCGCCGAAATTGGCGAAGAGGAAGCGCGTCGTCGTCGTCGAGGAGGCCGGGAAGAGGTCCAGGCGCGTCATCACGTCGAAGATCCGGTCCGCGCCGAAAGAGATCCCGACGCCCGGCACGCCCGGCATCCCGAAGATCCCGGTGAGGTCGTCGTATCGCCCGCCGCCGGTGATGCTCCCGATCTCCGCGTCCAACGCTTTTACCTCGAAGATCGCGCCGGTGTAGTAGCTCAGTCCCCGGGCCAGCGTCAGGTCGAGTTTTATTTCCGCCCGTACTCCTGCCAGTCGCGCGCGCTCGAGGATTTCTCGCGTCTCGTCGATGCCTTTCATCCCGGCGGGGCTTTCGCGGAGGGTAGTTTGCAGGCGTTCCAGCTTCTCGTCGTTATTGCCCTCGAGGAGCAGGATGGGCTGGAGGCGTTCGACGGCCGTGGCGGGGACTCCTTTTTCCACGAGCTCGGCGTTTACTTTTTCTCGCCCGATCTTGTCGATCTTGTCGATGGCCGTGGTGATTTCGGTTAGTTTCCCTGGACAACCGATCGCGTCGGCGATGCCGGAGAGGATTTTCCGGTTGTTGAGCAGCACGCGCGTCCGGATGCCGAGGCGGAGGTAGACCTCGTCGATGATTTGTAGCAGCTCGGCCTCGTTGAGGAGCGAGTGGCTGCCGACCACGTCGACGTCGCACTGGTAGAATTCCCGGTAGCGTCCTTTCTGCGGGCGGTCGGCGCGCCACACGGGTTGTACCTGGTAGCGCTTGAAGGGGAAAACGAGCTCTTCCCGGTGCTGGACGACGAAGCGGGCCAGGGGGACGGTCAGGTCGTAGCGTAACCCTTTCTCGCAGATTTTCCCGGCGAGGGGCAGGAGGTTTCTCCCGGCGAGCTCCTCGTTGCTTGCCGCCGCGAGGAAGTCGCCGGAGTTGAGGATCCTGTAGAGGAGTTTGTCGCCTTCCTCGCCGTATTTCCCGAGCAGGGTCGTCAGGTTTTCCATTGCCGGCGTTTCCAGCGGCATGTAGCCGTGACGCTGGAAGATCTCCTTGATGGCGTCGAAGATGTAGTTTCTCTTTGTCATCACGTCGGGAGCGTAGTCCCGCGTGCCCTTCGGAATGGACAGTTGTCGTGCCATGTTTCTCGTGTTATCGTTTTTCAACTCGCGAAGGTAAAATTTCCCGCGAGTTTTCCCGCTCGCGATTCGCCGCCGCGTCATGTTTCCCTTTTCCAGGGGGATCCGGCCGCGGTGATTGACGGGTGTTTCACGGTGACAATGGCTCCTGTCACGGTGACAATGGCCTCTGTCACGGTGACAATGGCCTCCGTCACGGTGACAATGGCCTCCGTCACGGTGACAATGGCTTCCGTCACGGTGATTGGCGGGTGTTTCACGGTGATTGGCGGGTGTTTCACGGTGATTGGCGGGTGTTTCACGGTGATTGGCGGGTGTTTCACGGTGATTGGTGCATGTTTCACGGTGATTGGCGGGTGTTTCACGGTGATTGGCGGGTGT
>JAITJA010000200.1 GCA_031279175.1 Odoribacteraceae bacterium | reverse complement strand
GGTAGCGCAGGTGAAAATCACCGTGAAGAGTTTAAACAAAGGATGGAAACGGGCGTTAGCTCCTGTTGGCGTCTACTTGGTTCCAACGGTAAACAATTATTAAGGCGAGACTATGAAGGCTAAGAGCATAATATTATTGATAGGCTTATTTTTCGCCCTCGCTGCTCGCGGGCAAGAGGATGGAAAATGGATCGAGATCCGCGGGAAAGTGTTTGATGCACGAAGTAAAAAACCGATCGCGGGAGCGGTTGTTTCGGCCACGAGTGGCACGAGTCCCGTGGAAACGAACGCGAGTGGCGAGTTCGTCATGCGGGTGATCGATCCGGCGAAAGAAGTTGTAGTACGTTACACCAAGAGCGGCTGGTGGAAAGCAATAGACTCCTGGAGCGGACTAACACTCACGGTACAATACACCGGCTTCCACCCCGCGACCCACGTGGTAAAAGAAGGGCAAGAGATCCTGATTTACTTGTTATCGTTATCCGTTTCGAACTATTCTCCGGAGGTAACGCTTCCTTTCATCTCGCGGAAAGCAGGTGAACAGACAGGCCACTCCTTCCACCTTTCCGTGAAAGACCAGGAGAGAGGGCGTACTTTCAGCGATGACATGTTAGTGGGCAGCGTACCCGGGGTACGAACCTTACAAAAGGGAGGAATGCCCGGCGAGGGAAACTTTGTCAACTACCGCGGCACGCGCTCCTTGTACGGCAGTAATGCACCCGTCTTCTGGGTAGACGGGATGCCGGTACTTCCTAACACACATCTCTCCTCCGTCTTCACGGGTTATTCCCGGAACATCTTCGGATTTATGTCCCAGAAAGAACTGGAACACATTGCCGTCGTTGGCGGGTTTGACGCATCGCCCCTGGGAGCAATCGGGGCAAACGGCGTGGTCGTGATGAACACGGAACGGGCGACCGACATGGATACGCGGGTAGAATTCGAGAGCGTGAATGGCGTCTCACTCCTGCCTCGTAAACTTCCCTTGTTAGACGCTACAGGCTTCCGGGATTACTTCTACCAACTGGCACAGTCCTACTACACCTCGGACGAGATCACGTCCAACTTCCCGTTTCTCTCGAAAGGAGAAGAGTTGGGTGAGGGCTACTGGGCTTACCAGCGGAGCACCGATTGGCAACGAGAAATCTTCTCGCCCGCGTTCTCCACTGAAAACCTTCTGAAGGTAAAAGGAGGAGACGAAATCGCCAAGTACACGATCCTCGCCGGTTACATGGAGCAAAATGGGATAGAAGATAACAGTTACTTGTCGCGCTACTACGCTCGTTTCAACGGAGACATGGTGATGAGTCGTCGCCTGAACATGTTCACTAATGTCGGTTTCAGTCACTACAGCAACGCCATCTTCGAGCAAGGGATGATCACGGCGATCAACCCCATGCTGGCAGCGATACAAAATCCCGCCATCATCGGGCCCAAGCGGGTAAACCGCTACGGTCAAAACATTGACGTCTGGGAAACGGTGCGACAGTTTAACGTGAGCAATCCCGCCTTTCTGGTTAACAACCTGACGAGCGACAATTACATCTACGACATCATGATCAACATGGGGATGAACTACACCTTCACTCCCTCCTTTGTGCTAAAAGCGTTAATGGGGATACACTACGACTATAACCGGGAGAAATTCTTCGTCCCTGGAGTATCGGTAAACGCCGTGTTACCTCTGTCGAAAGATAACACAAGTCCCTCCAATACAGAACAGAACGCTATCCGCTACGGTATGGGCGAGTCGATGGCTTACTACGGTAATATCTCCTTCAACTATACCAAGTCGGTACGCGATCACCAGGTAGACGCGGTGGGTGGGACGCAAATACTATTCCAGAAACAATGGTTCGAGATGGGCAAGGGGTACAATACCCCAACCGACTTCAACCAGAGTCTCGAGAACGTGCAAGATGCTGCCAGAAAATACCTCGACGGGTACGACGACAATTGGAAATGGGGAAACGCTTTCCTACGCTTAGACTACAACTACAACAAGCAACTTTATGCTGGTCTCTCGGCCACGATCGAAAGCAATTCCATCTCCGGGGACAAGGCAAACTTGTTCGAGGTGAATCCCGCCGTGAATGTCGCGTGGAAACTGCACAATACCTCGCTCTTGCAAAAGATCCCGGCAATCCAGGAGTTGACGCTCCGCGCCGAGTGGTCGCGCAAGGGCAACGTCCTATTACCTCCCATGTTGGGCAACTTCTACTACAAAACAGCCTACTACAAAGAGATGGGCGGTATCGTGCGCGCGAACATCCCCAACGACAAACTAAAGCCCGAAACGCAAAACACCTTTAACGTCGGTGTAGACTTCAACACGCTGGGCCGTCGCCTATCCCTCACGCTGGACATTTACAGGAGTTGGTTGACAAAAGTAATCCTGCCGGAGAACCTCACCGGGGCATTCGGGAGCAACTCCCGGTACGTGAACAATGGCGAGCTGGACGGTCACGGGTTAGGGATCTCCGTCCGGGCCATTCCCGTGATCGTCGGAGACTTCCAGTGGAATGTCGGGGCGATCTTCTCGTTCGATCGTACCCGAATCGCGAGCCTGGGAGGATACGACGCGCACCTGATCGCCTTGAGTGATGGGGCCGAGATCATCAGCAAAAAAGGCGAGAGCCCCTATCTTTTCTACGGTTTCGACGCGAACGGGGTCTACGCCACCACGGACGAGGCGCGGGCAAGCGGGTTAGTTGGTTACCAAGGCAAAGAATTTCGCGGTGGAGACATACGCTTCGTAAACACGAACGCGGATAAGATTATCGACGATAAGGACAAGATCGTGATCGGCGATCCCACACCCGACTTCTACGGCAGTATCTCCACGCTATTCCGTTACAAGACATTCTCGTTAGACGCCCTCTTTACCTACTCCCTCGGGAATGACGCTTATAATGCCGTCCGGCGCGTATCGGAAAGCATGAACGACCTCGTCTCGCAGAGTCTGGCGGTCAAGAACCGTTGGAGCTACGAGGGACAGCATACCGACATGCCGCGAGCCGAGTTAGAAGACCCCATGGGGAACAGTCGTTTCTCGTCCCGTTGGATAGAAGACGCCTCGTTCCTGAAGCTGAAATACCTTACCTTAAACTACGCGCGGCCAAACAGCTGGTGGTTATTCAAGACATTCGAGGCATATATCACCGCCGAGAACCTTTTCGTGTTGACGGAATACCTGGGCTACGACCCGGAATTTGCCTACTCCTACGACCATCGCTTCCTCGGCGTGGACTACGGGAAAGTGCCTGCCGCGCGTGCCTTCAAATTGGGAGTACGTTTGGGTTTGTAATGATAATGAAAAAGGAAAAAGATGAAAAAGATAAGATTACACGCGAGATTATTCACCGGTAGCTTGCTACTATCCATCCTCTTGTTCTCGAGATGCGAGAAGATCATGCAGGTAGACTTGAACACCAGCATGAACGCGGGAGATCACTACAGCTCTACCAACGAAGTATACGGCGCATTCATTGGCCTATCGGCCTCCTTCGTCAAAGTAACGGAGCAAGGAATCTTCCTGGCCGGGTTAAAAGGAGACTTGATGCGCCCGACGGACTACGCCCCGGAAGCGTTCTGGCGGATATTCCGCTACGAGGCGAACAACGAGGACACCTACACGGGATCGGGCCTTTACTACGACATCGTGATTAACTGCAACGACTTCCTGAGGCGGGTGATCAAATACAACCAGGATCTCCCGGGCAACATACCGGAAAGCGAGTACCGGGGAATGATCTCCTCGGCCATCAAGTACAAGGTATGGAGCCTGCTGACAATTGCCCAATTCTGGGGAGAAGCCAGTGTCTACAACACGAACCTCGAGGAGATCAACGAGCAAGCAATGGTACAATTAGACCTCAACGACCTCCCCGCCTACCTGATTGGTTACATGTTCGACGGGGAAGACGGGGTAAATGCTTTTCAAGCGCTGGACTGGAAAAACATCCTGTCGGACCCCAACGTGGACTGGAGTGGTAGCGACCTCAACGCGGACATCCTCCTCGGCGAGTTACGCCTTTGGTCTGGAGACTACCTGGCTGCCATTAACAATTATATCTCCGGACTTGTCTCCGTCTCCGCCACCCTCACGACCGGTTACTTCTCGATCTTCACGAACGCGCCCAACCTGCTCAAAAGCGAGGTCTTTACCGTGGCCCCCTTCAACGCGACCTACCACCAGACGAATTACCTGAACAAATACTTCGCCTATAGCTACTATCTCGCGCCTACCTCGTACGCGATCGAGCTATTCGACAAGCAAACATACTCCAACTACTCGCCCGGGGATGCCGTGCGGAAAAACGCCACTTACATCCAGGCCAGCCTGAACCACGAGGAGGTATGGGCGATCATTAAATACTTGAACAATACAAATGTCCCCATCTACCGCGCGGGGCAGATATACCTCAATATTGCCGAGGCGTACGCCTATCTTGGACGCTTCGAGGAATCCCTTGCCTTCCTCGACGGCGGGTTAAAAAACTACTGGACAGGCGCCACGTTCAGGGAGCCCTTCGAGGGATTCTCGTCGACACTACAAAGCTCCAACGGCGTCCGCGGTCGGGCCAACCTCCTGCCGTTAGATCCGGAAGAAATCTTCGCCTCCAGCAGCACGCGCCAAGATTCGATCCGCGCGCTCTGCGGCCTCATTGCTGACGAGACCACCCTGGAACTGGCCTACGAGGGGAAACGGTGGCCCACGCTCGTACGCGTGGCACGTAACCTGAAAGACCCCTCCTTCCTGGCTGACCGCGTCGTCGTCAAGTTCGACGAGGCAGAGCGAGGACACTACCGTCAACTGTTGACCGATCCCGCCAACTGGTACATCAAAGACGAAAAGCGAAATATCTTAAAATGACGCACGATGAAAAGAGCAATACATTATTCATGGACATGCCTCCTGCTGGTAGCGGCAATCGCCTGCGAGGAGCGGGAGGGCACGAGCGGACTATACGTCGAGAAAACATTCGTGCCGATCAAGAACGTCCGGGGAGAAGGCGGGTACGGTAACGCCACCTTCACGTGGGAAAAGCCCGACAGCACCTCCTCTCTCCTGTGCACCAAACTCACGTGGGAGACGCCGAACGGCGCCACCGGGCAACACGTGATCAACAGGTACTGGGACACGCTCCGGTTAAGCGAGCTCCCCGGCAATGACTACAATTTCCGCTTCGTCTCCATCGCCGAAGACGGCGCGAGCGTCGAGGTAGCCGCGATCCCTTTAACAATACAAGATCAGGAATTAGAGCCTCCCGCCCTGCTCGTTGACTTCAATTGTCTCTCGGCGGAAAACACGCTACTCATCTACTGGAAAGAACCGCAACACCCCACTTACGCGCGGGCCGTGTTCGAGATCTACCGTTCAGGCGCGATACTCGAATCGGAAACCATAGAAAAAGGCTCCACCGGGGAGATCTCCATCACGGACCTCGAATACAACACCGCCTACGAACTACGCTACTACTCCCTCAGCGAGCGGGGCATCCGCTCCGAAGAGCGGGTAATACCATTCTCCACTGGCGGTAGTGCGCCGGCCGTCCCTGGCATCCAGGTAAGCACGAGCCGCATCGACTACGCCCACTCGGCAGAAATCACCTGGACAGTAAACGCCGACATCGACTCGCTCCTCGTGCGTTTCATCGACCTGAACGGGGAAAACCGCGCCTACCGCTTCGGCGGGAACAGGGGACGCGAGTATCTCTCCCCCCTACCCGGCGGCACGACCGAGCTAAAGGTACAAGTAAGGGGAACGGACGGCACCTGGTCATTGCCACAGTCGCGCGTCATCCGCACGCGTCTCACGGACGAAACCTACGCGCTGAAAGTTCCCAACGGGCCAACAAGCAACCTCTCGAAGCTCTCCGAGCGCTTCTATCAGGCACTGGGACACGGAACACACGACGACTACAAGGCGCATCCCGAATCGGCAATATACTCCTTCCAGGAAATGGCCAGGTTAAAAGAGATCACGTTAGAATACGAGATATACAACATTGACGAGCTTGAATTACTGGTCAGCCTCGAGGCGCTCCGTATCAACGCCAACGCGCCGGCGCTTGACCTCTGCCCGCAAGTAGAATACTTCCTCCTATTGATCAACCGTCTCCCGCACATCAGGGAAATAATCGTGCACCCGAACTACCCCCGCCATGATCAACTCAAGTCAGAGCTAGAAGGGAACACGAAAGTCACCTTCAAATCAATAGAAATATAATCTAATGAAACCGCAAAAAGCAAATAGCATGAACAGGTTATTCATCGCGTGGAGCACCATCGCGTTGCTCCTCTCCAGCGCGTGCACGGACGACAAACCGGCTATCGTCGAGGAGCTATACATGGAACTATCCCAGGAGATCGTCCTCGCGGGAGACACCCTCACGCGCGTCAGGATAGAAGTAAACACCAACAGCGAGTACTGGGACGCGGATGTCACCACCTCGACCGAGTGGTGCACCTTCGCCATGAACGACGTGCCGGGAGATAAATCCATCACCGTCATCGCCGGGCAGAACACCGGGGCGGACGAACGAGTGGCCATCATCACCGTCTTCGGGGACGGGGACCTCGAAAGAAACATCACGATAAAACAAATCGGCACCACCCCACTCATCATTACCTCTGCGGAATCTTTCCCGAAGGTCAAGGACGACACCACGCTCCTCCAGCTATACGTGCGGGCCAACCTTGACTTCGAGGTCATCATCCCGGACACCACCTCCTGGATCATCCCCGCGGGAACATCCGAAGAAGATTCAACCATATACCTCTTCGCCATCGCGCGCAACGGCACGGAACAACGGCAAGGTGTAATCCTGCTCAAGGGTATCGCCTTCAACTACCTCAAGGAAATCACCGTCACGCAGCTCGGGCGCAACACCCTCTACACCCCGGCCGACCCGTCGGACATGGGCGCCGTCTCCGACATCAAACTACGCGTCAGCAGGTCCAGCACCTCCTCGCAGCAAAGCACCGGGGAGGGCATAGACAAATCTCACGACGGGAACACCAGCACGATATGGCACTCCAAGTGGAGCGGCGGGGAGCTACCTCCCTCCGGGCCGGGCATATGGGCCATCTACGAAATGGACGAGGCAACCGCGCTCGACTACATCATCTACACCCCGCGCCCGACCGGATCGAATGGCGAGTTCGGGATATTTGAACTCCACATCGCCACCTCCCCCGACATCGACGACTACGTACATTACGGCACTTACGACTTCGGGCAAGTACAACGCGTCAGCAACCGGATCGACTTCCCCGAGACCATCGTGAAGCCGCGCAAGATCAAGTTCGAGATCACGAGTGGACGGGGGGGATTTGCCAGCGCCGCCGAAATGGAATTCTTCGCCAAACCGGAAAAAGACACCGTACTCTCCTCCATCTTCACGGACGACACCTACTCGGCACTGAAGCCGGGAGTCACCTACGCGCAAGTCATGGAAATGGAAAACCTCTTCCTACGGAACATCGCCAAGTACATCTACAATGGCGACTACCCCGCCGCGCGCACTCGATCCTACAAACCCTACAGGCCGCCATCCAACATCGCTGCCGAGTGGAAAACCAACCCGTACAGCCTCTGGGACAACCCCACCGGAATATACGCGCGAGAAGGAGAAGATGTCGTCATCTTCGTCGGGGAAACAGGGGACGAATCCATCTCGCTGGGCGTCGCTGACATCGAGGATCAGGGCGGGCTATACCAGACCACCTACCCGCTAAGCCAGGGAACAAACAAAATACGCGTCACCCACGACGGGCTACTCTACATCTACTATTACACCGAAAACTACCGCTCCGCACCGCCCATCAAGGTACACGTCGCCTCGGGAGAGGTCAACGGCTACTTCGACGTCTCCGTTCATCGCGACGCCGACTGGTCGGCCATCACCGCCAACGCCACCTACTACCTCCTCGACGTCGTCGGGACCCGATCGCACCTCCTCTTCCCCGTCGCCCACCTCAAGAACATCTCTAACCCCACCGCGCTCGTCGGCGCGTGGGACGACATCGTTCGCCTGCAACAAGAGTTCATGGGCATCGAGAAATACAACCGGATACACG
This sequence comes from Odoribacteraceae bacterium, assembly GCA_031279175.1. Lineage (GTDB taxonomy): Bacteria > Bacteroidota > Bacteroidia > Bacteroidales > Marinifilaceae > JAIRKS01. Next base: position 9,964 of record JAITJA010000200.1, on the reverse strand, counting down.
CCAACCGCATGTTCTGTCACGTCGACAACGCCACCGAGGTCATGTACGCGTCACCCAACCACACCGGCTATACCTACAAAAACATGGCAGACCTCGTGCGAGCAGACATGATTCGCGGGAAAGAAGTCTGGGGACCGGCTCACGAGATCGGCCACATCAACCAGATCAACCCGGGACTAAAATGGGTCGGGCTCGGGGAAGTCAGCAACAACATCTACTCCCTACACGTCCAAACCTCCTTCGGCAACGCCAGCCGCCTGCTCGACGGCGGATACAGCAGGGGATTCTCCGAAATCCTCGCCGCCGGCATACCCTACCTCGCGCTCGCGAAAGACCCCTATTTCCCGCGCCTCGTCCCCTTCTGGCAAATACACCTCCTCGGACTCGCCACCGCGCACCCCGACGTCTACAAGGATGTCTCCGAGCGAATACGCGTCAACCCGAGCAAGGACTACATCACCCAGTCAGGGGCCATCCAGCTCGACTTTGTCAAATACTGCTGCGACGCCCTCGAAAGCGACCTCACCGCCTTCTTCGAGGCATGGGGATTCCTGCGCGAGCAAGACCTCGAGGTCGGGGACTACTCCTCTACTTATCTCCGTATCACTGCCGCGGAAGTACAAACCGTCAAAGATGAAATCGCCTCGCGAGGATACCAGCCCGCGCCGGCAGGAGCAATCTTCCTCACCGACCGTACCGTCAACGTCATCCGACAACGCGCGAATATCGTCACCGGAACTGCCACGCGCTCCGGGCAACGCGTCACGACGAACAACTGGGAAAACGTCATGGCCTACAAGGTATACTACAACGACAACTTCGTACACGCCACGCCAGACAACTCCTTCGACGTACCAGGGCAATACCCCGCCGACAACATCCAGGTAAAAGCCGTCCAGTGGGACGGGACGGAAATCAACGTGACATTCTAATAACGAACAACGATGAAACAAAACACCATCGCATTAGCAATCATCACCGCGCTCGCGCTCGTCGCGTGCAACGAACCAATAGACGCCAATCTCTTCCAGGCCACCGAAACCATCGAGTTCGAGATCGACCGCCTCGTCGTGCCGGAAGAAGAACCTGTCGCCTCCATACCCCTCTTCCTCTCCGGGAGAGCAAAAGAAGAAGTCACCGTCTCCATCAAGGTCGAGCCGCGCAAGGACCTCCTCGAAATGCCGGACATCATCGCCGCCGAGGGAGTACATTTCCAACTGCCGCGAAAAACCATCCGCGTCGAGAAAGGAGCTACCCGCGCCTTCTTCCCACTGGAAATCATCGATGACATCATCGTCAACAACGACCGCGTCTTCGACGTCATCTTCGAAACCATCGAGGGCGCGTCACGCTCCTTTATCTCGCAAACCTGCCGCGTCACCATCAAGAACAACGACTTCTGGCCCACCATCAGCTTCAACACCGCGCGCTACCAGACCACGGAGCATGACAGCGTCCTCGTCATCCCGCTCGTCGTCGGCGGCGGAGTCATCCGCTCACCACTCCAGGTAACGCTCGCCGTCGAAAACCTCACCGCCGCCGAGGGAACGAACTTCTCCGTCGACAAGAAAAACTTCACCTTCACCGAGGAAGCCCGGAAAGACTCCATCGTCATCCGCCTCAAGGAAGAAGAACTCGCCGCCGACGCGGAATTCAACCTCGCGCTCGCCGTCAACGACGCCGCCCGACCGGGCAAGTTTACCAGCGGACGCGTCGTCATCCGCGACGTCATCAAGGGCGTCAGCTTCCTGGGCGCGCAAATCGCTACCTTCAAGGGATACCGTTACATAGACGTCCCCGTCCAGTTCACCGGCGTGCGATCGCCCAGGGACATCTCCACGCGCGTCCGCGTCAAAAGCACCGTGGGAGTAACCGAGGGCGCGGACTTCACGCTCTCTACCACGGAACTGGTCTCCAAGGGAGACACCACCCTCGACCTCCGCGTCTCTTTCGCCGAGACCGTCCAGGATGCAGGACTGATAGAGATACTCCTCGAGCTATTCGACGCCGAGGGAGGAGACATCGACCGCGCCGAAACGAGGATCGCCACGGAAGGAACCGATCCGGTCGACCGGGACAACTGGACGATATACCGCTTCTCCTCCGAGGAAACGAGCGGCGAGGGGTCCATCAACGGACGCGCCGCGACAATCCTCGACGGGAACGCCTCCACCTTCTGGCACAGTAAGTGGACCGGCACTGCCGCCCAGCTACCTCACGAGATCGTCATCCTGTTCGACAGGATCATCATGCCTGAATTCATCACGATCGCCCGCCGCGCCAGCAATAGCGACCTCCGCGTGGCCGAGATCGACGTTAGCGCCGACGGTTACACCTGGGATAACATCGGGCGCGTGCAATTCCCCAACAGCGGGAGCACGCCAAACAGCCTCTCGTTATACGCCCCGTACCGCCTCGTGATGTCCTACCTCAAGATCAGGATCACGGAGAGCAACCGCTCGCCTTCCGCGAGTATCTCCGAGGTCACCGTCAACGGGAACACCTACCGGGTATCTCCCTTGTGACGCCCTCTTGCCACGCGCCTTGATCGCGCGCGCTTGTCGGCGTCCCTCCCGGGCAAACGCGCCATCCTTGCCTGACAAGGAGTCGCCGGACGGGGGGGACGAGATGGGGACGAGATGAAGACGGGACGGGAACGGGACGGGGACAGCTTGAAGTACATGACGCGTGACTCCCGGCCGGGACAGGAAACGGGGGCATTCGCGAATCTCGCGAGTGCCCCCTTCCTTGTCCCGGCCGGGAGTTTTATTTCCCGTTTATTACCTCCACCGTCCCGTCCCCCGTCCCGTCCCCCTTCCCGTCCCGTGAGTACATGCCCGCCCGTGCTAAAAACTTGTAGCGGCGCGGGGCGCCATTTTCCCGCCGGCTAGCGGGAAAATGGCCACCCGGGTGAAATCCTTCCCGCCAGCGGCGGGGCCCTTTCACTGGACACGGGAGATCCCCGGCGCGCGAATCATAAAAAAGCATAAAAGAGTTGCAGGGATGAACGCGGTCAAATACATTTGCCAGCAACTAACAATCTTGTTAAATAACTTTGTTAACCCAGGTATGTCTACAGAACAAGTAATCATGGCAGCCGCGGAGGCCGAATTCATGGAAAAAGGATTCGCCGCGACCAAAACAACCGCTATCGCGCGGCGCGCGGGTGTGACGCACGCGATGCTACACTACTATTTCCGGACAAAAGAAAACCTGTTCGACCAGGTATTCCGGAAGAAACTACAACTGATGGCCGAGTCATTCTACATGGTTTTCGACCAGGATATCCCGTTCCTCGAGAAGATCAGGAGGGGCGTCACCATGCACTTCGATTTCCTCGCCGCGAACCCGCGGTTACCGCTCTTCGTCCTGCGGGAGATCGTGGACAACCCGGGGAGGGAAGAGAGCGTGCGGGAGGTGCTGTTGCCCGTCTTCAGTAGCGCGGTCGCCCGGCTGCAAACGATCCTCGACGCGGAGATCGCGCGCGGTGGCGTCGCGCCGGTGACGGCACTGGAAGTGACGTTGAACATGGTTTCGATGAATGTATTTGCCTTCGCGTCGCTGCCGCTGACGATGATGCTGTCGGGGACGGCGGCCAGCGAGCGCGAGCGCTTCCTCGAGACGCGGAAGGAGCAGATTATACAACAAGTGCTCGCCCGGTTGACGACGCCGGGGGGAGGCGGGGGAGACAACGCGCTTAAATAACAACCGGCATGAAACGCGCGATTCTTTTTCTATTGCTTCTCGCGCCCGGCGTTCGCGGTCACGCGCAGCTTTCGCTGGAAGCGTGCCAGGCGCGGGCGCGGGCGAATTACCCGCTGGCCAGGCAGCAAGGGCTTATCGAGCAGTCGATGGCGTTTGACCTGGCGAACGCGAACAAGGGTTATCTCCCGCGGCTCGCTGTCGCGGCCCGGGCCGCGTACCAGTCGGAGGTGACGCGCCTGCCGGTGACGCTACCCGGCGTGGAAATCCCGGTGTTGAACCGCGACCAGTACCAGGTGCTGGTCGAGTTAAACCAGACGCTCTGGGACGGGGGGAACGCGGCGGCGCGGAAGGAGGTGGCCGTGGCCGTGGCCGACGCGGAACAAGCGCGGGTGGAGGTCGAGCTGCACGCCCTCCGGGAGCGGGTGAACGCGCTTTTCTTCGGCGCGCTGCTGGCGGACGAGCAGTTGAAGTACACCGCGTTGTTACGGGAAGAGTTGCGGGAGGCGCTCGAGCAGGTGAGCGCCGGCGAGCGGCAGGGAGTGGCGCGCGGGTCGGACGCGGACGCCGTGCGCGTGGAGCTAGCGCGCGTGCAGCTGCAAGAGATCGAGACGCGCGCCGCTGGTGACGCGTGCCGGGAGATGCTCGGGCGGTTGACCGGCGAGAAGATCGGCGCGCTCGCGAAACCGGTGGCGGCGAGCGACGAGGGGACGGCGAGCGACGAGGGGACGGGGGATCGCCCGGAATTATCGTTGTTCCGGGCGCGCGCGGTGCAGCATGACGCGAGCTCGCGGTTATTGAACGCGGGAGGCAGGCCGCGCGTGAGCCTTTTTGTCCAGGGTGGTTACGGTAATCCTGGCCTGAACATGCTAGAGAACAAGTTCGCTGCCTTCTATACCGGCGGTATTCGTCTCTCGTGGGACGTCGGCCGGTTGTACACCCTCCGGGACGAGCGCCGGCAGGTGGCGTTGCAACAAGAGATGGAGGATACCCGCCGCGAGACATTCCTGCTGAACCTCTCGATGGAGGAGGCGCGCGGGCAGGAGGAGGTGAATAAATGGAAAGAGATGATGGCGCGCGACGACGAGATCATCACGTTACACGAGCGCGTGGCCGCGAGTGCTGCTGCCGGGGCGCGCGCGGGAACGGCGAGCGCGCTGGAATGGATGCGGGAGGTGACCCGGCTGGAGCAGGCCCGGCAGGCCCGCGCCCTCCGCGAGATACAGTGGTTGCTTGCCGTTTATACCCTGAAGCAGACGCGGGGAGAGTAAAACGAAAAAACGATGACGATGAAAACAATTGCCATGATGCTAAAGAGCGCGGTCGTCGCGTTGTTACCCGGGATCGCGATCTCGTGTGGCGAGCGGCGGGCGGCAAGCGACGCCACGGGCGTCTTCGAGGCCACGGAAGTGACGGTCTCCGCGGAGATCGGCGGCAAGCTCCTCGGCCTATCGGTAGAGGAGGGGCAGGTGCTACAGGCTGGCGCGCCGGTAGGACTGGTAGACACGATCCCGCTATCGCTGGAGCGGGAGTTATTAAAGAGAAAAAGCGCGGTCGTCGAGAGCCGGCGCGTGGACATCCCCCGGCAGGTAGCCGCGGCGCGCCAGGAGATCGAGACGACGAAGAACGAGCGTCGTCGTTTCGACAACCTCGCGCGTGAAAATGCCGTCGGGCGCAAGCAAGTCGACGACCTTGACGCGCGCCTGGCCGTGCTGGAGCGGGAGTTATCGGCGCGGGTTGTCGCCCTGGAAGAGCATAACCGGGGCGTGGACGCGGAGCTGTCCGCGCTCGAGATAGAGATCGCGCGGGTTGTCGACCGGCTATCGCGGTGTCGGGTATCCTCGCCCGTCAGCGGCACGGTGCTGGCGAAATACGCTGAGGCGGGCGAGATGACGGTCGCGGGGAAAGCGCTATTCAAGGTAGGCGACCTTGAGCGGGTATACTTGCGCGCCTACGTCTCCTCCGCGGGCCTCACCCGGGTGCGTCCGGGACAGGCGGTACAACTCTTCATCGAGGTCGACGACGGCACGCGGCGCGCGTATCCCGGTCGCGTGACGTGGATCTCCGACAGGGCGGAATTCACGCCGAAGAGCGTCCAGACGCGCGACGAACGGGCGAACCAGGTCTACGCGATCAAGGTAGCCACGCGCAACGACGGTTGGATACGGGTAGGCATGTACGGTGAAATCATCTTCGCGGAGTGATGGCAACGATAGAGACAGCGGGAATCGTCAAGCGCTTTGGCGCGGTCGAGGCACTATCCGGCGTCGACCTTGTCGTGGAGCGCGGCGAGCTATTCGGGCTTATCGGGCCGGACGGTGGTGGGAAGAGCACGCTCCTTCGGGTGCTGGCGACATTGATCCCGGCGGACAGCGGCAAGGTCGTTATCGAGGGATTAGACGCAGGGCGGGACTACCGGGAGATACGTTCACTGGTGGGTTACATGCCGTCGCGATTCTCGCTCTACCCCGACCTGACGGTAGAGGAGAACCTGAAGCTCTTTGCCGCGCTCTTCCGCGTGCCGGCGGGGGACAACTACTCGCTCGCGGGCGGGATACTCGAGCACCTGCTCCCATTCAGGAAACGCCGCGCCGCGGCCCTGTCGGGCGGGATGAAACAGAAGCTGGCGTTGTGCTGCGCGTTGGTACACGAGCCGTCGGTGCTGCTCCTTGACGAGCCGACGACCGGCATTGACCCCGTTTCGCGGGACGAGCTGTGGAGAATACTTGGCCGGTTAAAGCGTCGCGGGGTCGCGATCGTCGTCTCGACGCCATACATGGACGAGGCCCGGCTATGCGACCGGGTAGCGCTTGTCATGCAGGGACGTTTCCTTGACGCGGGCACGCCCGGGGAGATCGTCGAGCGTCATGGCCGGGAGACCTGGGCGGCGCGCGCTGACGGCATGTCGCGGTTGCTGGTCGACCTGCGTTCCAGCCCTTTGGTAGAGAGTTGCCACGCGTTCGGCGACCAGCATCACGTTACCCCGTCGCCGGGCGCGTCGATCGAGCGCCTCCGGGAGGAGATGACGGCCCGCGGCCACCGGGTCGAGATCCGCGAGATCGTTCCCGGGATAGAGGATTGTTTCATCCGCGTCGCGAGCGCGCACACCGCGTAGCATGAAAGCGATCGAGACAGAAGCATTGACCAAGCGTTTCGGCAACTTCACGGCCGTGGACAGCATCTCCTTCGACGTGAAGCGCGGGGAAATCTTTGGTTTCCTCGGGGCCAACGGGGCGGGGAAGACGACGGCGATGCGCGTCTTGTGCGGCCTGAGCAAGCCCACCTCGGGGAGGGCGATCGTCGCTGGCCATGACGTTGCCGCGCGCCCGGAGCGCGTGAAGCGACGGATCGGGTACATGAGCCAGCGCTTCTCGCTATACGAGGGGCTGAAGGTCTGGGAGAACATCCGCCTGTACGCCGGGATCTACGGGGCGCGCTCCGCGGACATCCGCGAACGAAGCGACGCGTTGCTCCGCGAGCTCGACTTCGAGGAGGGGCGCGACAAGCTCGTCCGATCGCTACCCACCGGCTGGAAGCAGAAGCTGGCCTTCTCCGTGGCCATCTTCCACGAGCCGGAGATCGTCTTCCTTGACGAGCCCACCGGCGGCGTCGATCCCGTCGCGCGCAGGCAGTTCTGGGAATTGATATACAAGGCGGCGGACAGGGGAATCACGGTCTTCGTCACCACGCATTACATGGACGAGGCGGAGTATTGCGACCGCGTCTCGATCATGGTCGACGGGAAAATCGCCGCCCTCGACTCGCCGCGGGGACTCAAAGAGCAGTTCCGCGCGACCACCATGGACGAGGTTTTCAGGATACTGGCGCGTGGCGACGACGCTCGCGCGCTATAAACGATCAAGCGATGAGCAAGACATTCCCCGTTCGTCTCTTCGGTGCTTTCATCTTGAAAGAATTCCGCCACATCCTCCGCGATCGCCGGACCATCATGATCCTGCTGGGGATGCCGGTCATACAAGTCGTACTCTTCGGCTTCGCGATCACGACAGAGGTACGGGAAGTGCGCGTCGCGCTTCTCGATCCCACCCCGGACGCCACCACGCGCCGCCTCACCGATCGCCTGCTGGCGAGCGATTACTTCACGCTTGCCCGCGTCGTACACTCTCCCGCGGCGGCCGAACGGGCATTGCGTCGCGGGGAGGCGGAAATGGCGATCGTTTTCGAACCATCGTTCGAGAGGAAGGTCGAGAAAGAGGGGACGGGCCGCGTGCAGTTGATCGCCGACGCGACAAACCCGAACCTCGCCGCGATGTTCACCGGCTACGCGACAAGCATCATCGCGGGCGGCGCGGCGCCTGCTCCCGCCACGCGCTTGCTATACAACCCCGCCATGAAGTCGGCATACTACTTCGTGCCGGGCGTGATGGGACTTGTCCTGATGTTGATTTGCGCCATGATGACCTCCATCTCCATCGTCCGCGAGAAAGAGAGCGGCACGATGGAGATGATCCTTGTCTCGCCCGCCCGTCCCTTCATGATCATCGCGGCCAAGCTGGTACCCTACTTCATGCTATCGTGCGTCAACCTGGCGACGATACTTTTTCTCTCCGTGCACGCGCTGGGTGTACCGGTAGCCGGGTCACTATCCGCGCTGGTAACCGCCTCATTACTATTCATACTCGTCTCGTTATCGATCGGGATATTCGTCTCGACGGTCGCGCGCACGCAAGTAGCGGCGATACTCGTCTCCGGGATGGTACTGATGATGCCGGTGATACTCCTTTCCGGGCTCATCTTCCCGGTAGAAAACATGCCGGCGCTCCTGCAATGGATCTCCCACCTGATCCCGGCGAAATGGTATATCGCCGCGGTCAAAAAGATCATGATCGAGGGAGCGCCGCTACTCCTGGCGACGCGGGAAATGCTCGCGCTGGCGGCCACGGGAGTGCTATTACTCCTGCTGAGCCTGAAAAAATTTAATGATCGCGCGACATGAAGACGCTCCGTTTCTTGCTGGAAAAAGAGTTCAAGCTATTATTCCGGAACGCGTTCCTTCCCGGGATGCTCGTTGCCTTCCCGACGGTCATGATGTTCCTTCTCCCGTGGGCGGCGGATCTCGACGCGAGGGACATTCGTCTTGGCGTGGTCGATCGCGACCGCTCCCCGTTCTCCGGTCGGTTGACGCGCGAGCTCGAGGCTTCCGGTTATTTTCACCTTGTCGCCTTCCCGGGGAAATTCGCGGAGGCCGTGGAACGCGTGGCGGCAGGCGACGTCGACGTGGTGCTCGACATCCCGCCGCGTCTCGACCGCGACCGGGAACGGGGGGAGGCCGCGCCGGTGTTTATCGCTCCCAACGGCGTGAACGGCATGAAGGGAGGACTGGCGGCCGCGTACCTTTCCGCGATCGTCGCCTCGAACCAGCCCGCGACGCGCCCGCCCGTCGAGGTGACGACGCTCTACCGCTTTAACCCGGGCCTCGAGTACAAGCCATTCATGTTGCCGGCACTGATGGTCATGCTCGCGATGATGCTTTGCGGCTTCCTTCCCGCCCTGGATATCGCCGGGGAGAAGGAAAGCGGCACCATCGAGCAGGTGAATGTCACGCCCGTCGGCAAATTTACCTTCATCGCGGCCAAGCTGATACCCTACTGGATCATTGGCCTTGTCGCGCTCGCGTATTGTTTCCTGCTGGCCTATCTTGTTTACGACGTCTCGCCGGCCGGCAGCTTTGGCGCGATATATCTTTTCGCCTTACTTTTTGGCCTTGGCGTCGCGGGCGTCGGCCTGATCGTCTCCAATTACTCGGCCACGATGCAGCAGGCGATGTTCGTCATGTTCTTCTTCATCATGCTTTTTGTCCTGATGAGCGGCTTCTTCTCCCCGGTCGAGAGCATGCCCGACTGGGCGCGGTGGATCGCCGCCTTTAACCCGTTGAAGTATTTCGTGGAGGTGATCCGCGGCGTCTACCTGAAGGGGAGTACCGTGGCGGATTTAATTCCACAACTCGTCGCCTTGTCTCTTTTCGCCGCGATCATGAACGCGTGGGCTGCCTGTAGCTACCGGAAATCGCGCTGATCGCGAGCCTCCCCGCCGCGCGATTTTACCGTGTCGCCGCGTCACTCTTCAAGTACAATATCTCTACTACCGGGACGGTTTCGCGATTTCGCGAAGCGTTCTCGGGATTTCCCGAGAGGCTTTCGCGATTTCGCGAAGCGTTCTCGGGATTTCCCGAGAGGCTTTCGCGATTTCGCGAAGCGTTCTCGGGATTTCCCGAGAGGCCATCGCGAAATCGCGAAGCGTT
>JAITJA010000111.1 GCA_031279175.1 Odoribacteraceae bacterium | reverse complement strand
CCCACCGACGAAATCAACGCGGGTAGAGCGACGCAGGTCCTGTATATCGAAAATATCCGCCAGGACAAACCGGGAAAGAATCGTCACGTCGAGCACGTTCACCGGGTCCCCGTCGTCATAAGTCAGCGACCTGGCGGTTAACCCGTACCAGCGCCCGTTCAGGTACATGCCGAAATCGTGCAGGCGAGTGGGGCGATACACCTCCAGGCCCGCGTCCTGCACGTAGAAATGCCTGTTCAGGCGAGCGATCAGCTCGTCGGGAGCGAGACCGTTGAGATCCTTGACCACCCGGTTATAGTCGATGATCCTCAGTTGCGTGTCCGGGAAGTGGACGGCCATGAAATAATTATACTCCTCGGACCCGTCATGTCCCGGGTTCTTCCGTCGATACTCCTCGCCGATTCGCGCGGCAGCGGCCGTGCGGTGGTGGCCGTCGGCGACGTAAGTGCAAGGCACTTTCGTTGCAAAGAGCTCTTCCAGTCGCTTGTTCGTTTCCGGACAGGCGATAGCCCAGAAGTGGTGACCGAAACCGTCTTCGGCCGTGAAATCATAGTCCGGCTCGCGGCGAGCGACTTCAGCCACGATGGCGTCGATCTCCGGGACGGCCTTGTAGGCGAAAAACACCGGCTCGAGATTGGCATTCACGCGACGGGTGAGCACCATGCGATCCTCCTCCTTGTCGGGGCGCGTCAACTCGTGCTTCTTGATGATCCCGTTCGCGTAGTCGGCACACGCGGCGCAGCCGACGATCCCGTACTGCGTCCTTCCCTCCATCGTTTGGGCATAGACGTAGAAGCGAGCTTCCTCGTCTTGCACGAGCCATCCTTTTTCCTGGAACATGTTGAAATTCTCCACGCTCTTCGCGTAGACGGCCTCCGAGTGTACATCCGTGCCGGCGGGACAATCGATCTCCGCGCGGGTCACGTGGAGGAGCGACTTGGGTTTTCCCCCGGCCATACGCGCGGCCTCCTCGGAATTCATCACGTCATAGGGCAGGCAGGCGAGCTCCTCGCAGATCTCCCGCGTTGACGGGCGCAATCCTTTAAATGGTTTTACTATAGCCATGTTTTCGTTTTAATTTACCTGGAATCGTTTATCACCTTTCTTGATAAAGTTCACGATCTGTCGCGCGGCGGCCAGGCCGGCGTTCACGTTTGCTTCCTCGGTTTGCGCGCCCATCTTCTTCGGGGTAGCGTAGTAGCGGCCCTCGAACTTCTTGAACAGGTCACTATCCGGGGCGACATCGGTGATATAAGAGAAATCGGGGCGCTCCTCCATCAGTCGCGCCAGTCCCTCCTCGTCGATCACCTCCTTGCGCGCCGTGTTCACCAGCACGGCCCCCGTCGGCATCCGTTGCAGGAGGTCGCGATTAATCGACTTCTTCGTGTCGGGAGTTGCCGGGATATGCAGGGAGACGTAGTGGCAAGTAGCGTAAAGCTCCTCGACCGAGTGCAGCGGGATAGCCCCGGCGAGTTTGATCTGCTCGTCCGTCATGTAGGGATCGAAGGCATAGACCTCCATGCCGAAGCCGCGGGCGATCCTCCCGACGTTTTGCCCGACATTGCCGTAGGCGTGCACGCCGATTTTCTTTCCCTTAAGCTCGCTGCCCGACTTCCCGTTGTAGAAGTTACGCGCCATGTACACCATCAAGCCGAAGGCGAGTTCCGCGACGGCATTCGCGTTTTGTCCTGGCGTGTTCATGACCACCACGTCGCGCGAGGTACAGGCCACCAGGTCGATATTATCATACCCGGCCCCGGCGCGAACGACTATCTTGAGTTTCTTTGCTGCCTCGATCACCTCGCGGGTGACCTTGTCCGAGCGGACGATCATCGCGTCCACGTCCGCGACGGCGGCGATCAGCTCTTGGGGGGAGGTATATTTCTCCAGCAGGACCAGCTCGTATCCCTGCTCCTCCACGATCTCGCGGATACCCTTCACCGCTACCGGGGCGAAGGGCTTGTCTGTTGCTATCAATACTTTTACCATTTCCTTTAGTTTTTAGTGAACGCGCGTTCAGTGTTTAGCGGCGAACTCCTGCATGGTGGTGACCAGCGTTTTCACGTCCTCGATGGAGCACGCGTTATAGACGGAGGCACGGAAGCCGCCCACGGAGCGATGGCCCTTGATGCCGACGATATTCCGGGACTTCGCGAAGTCGAGGAACTCCTTTTCCAGCGTCTCGTATCCCTCCCGCAGCAGGAACGGGATATTCATCCGCGAGCGAGATCCCTCCTTCACCACGGGACGGAAGAGTTTACTCCTTTCCAGCTCGTTATAGATCATGTCGGCGCGTTCGATGGCCAACTTCTCCATTGCCTTCAGGCCTCCCAGCGACTTGATCCACTTCAGGGTCTCCTTCACGCCGAGGATATTGACACACGGGGGAGTATTATACATGGACTCCTTCTCCACGTGCGTCTTGTAGCGCAACATGGTCGGGATCACGCGATCGGGCACGACGCGTTCCAGCATCTCGTTCTTGATGATCACGAAGGTCACGCCGGCCGGGCCGAGGTTCTTCTGCGCCCCGCCGTAGATCATCGCGTACTTGGAGACGTCCACCGGGCGGCTACAGATATCCGATGACATGTCACAGATCAAGGGCACGGGCGAATCCAGGTCCTTGAAAATCTCCGTCCCCCGGATCGTGTTATTAGAGGTAACGTGCGCGTAATCCACGTCAGGGGGGATCGTGAACTCCGGGTAATAGGTAAAGGCGTCGGCCTCGGAGGAGGCGATCACGTCGACCTCTCCCCACATCCTGGCCTCCTTGATGGCGGCGGTCGACCATGTGCCGGTATTCACGTAAGCGGCCTTTGTCTTCAAGAAGTTAT
>JAITJA010000107.1 GCA_031279175.1 Odoribacteraceae bacterium | reverse complement strand
AGGGGCGGGAGGGAGACTCATACGAGGGGCGGGAATAATAACGCCTATCGGTCCCCATGTCATTTCCCCTGTCGGTCCCCATGTCGTTCCCCCTGTCGTTCCCCCTGTTATCGTCGCGATCCTGCCATCTTGGTCTGGGATAAGAGCGCGGGGCGTCCCGGTCGGGATATCCCCGGTTATCGTCTCGTCGGTAATCACGATCCGGGGCATTATCGTGTCGATTAAAACCCCGTTCATCTAGCGAGTCGCGTCGGTTATAATCTCTCCTGTATCCGTAGCGCTCGTCATTATTCCCGTCCCGGTTATAGCGGTTATCCTCTCGATTCCCGTCCCGGTTATACCGGTTATCCTCTCGGTTATACCGGTTATTGTCATAGTGGTCGCGGTTATCCTCTCGATAGGGGCGGCCGGGTCTATAATCTGACCTGTGGTCAGTGTTTTGATCTTTATTCCACCGGTTCTCGTCTCGATTCTCGATGGGCCGGATAATCCGGGGGCGTTTGCCTGCACGTTGTTCCATAATGAAAAAAATTAAGATTTAAATATTCAACTCTATTAACGCTAATAATTACTACAAGGTTTCAATCTCCTCACTTGGGCGCCAGACGATAAACGAACAGCGCGACGATCGTGAATAAAATATCCGGCAGCCACACGGCCAGCATCGGGTTCATGTCCCCGTTAGTCGCGAAGACGGTAGAAAACTGCATGAACAGGATATAAGAAAAGCTAATCATCAAGCCCAGTCCCAGGTGAAATCCCATCCCCCCGCGGATCTTCTTCGAGGCGATACAGACTCCTATCAGGGTGAGGACAAACGTGGAAAAGGCATTGGCGAACATCTTGTACTTCTCCAGCTGGAACTCCACCACGTTCGCGCTTCCCCGCAATTTCTGTCTATCGATATACTCGTTCAGCTGCGGCAGGGTAAGGTTCTCCTTGACCCGTTTCGGGTCCTCGGTAAACTCCTTGAAGGAGAAATTCAGGGCCGTGTCCAGCTGGTCGCCGGTCGTGTAGCGTTGTCCAGTGCTCGTGAACTCGCGAATCTTCCACTTGTACAGTCGCCATTTCTTGATATCTTCTCGCCACTCGACGCGGTCTGACGTCCACTTGCTCACGAGCGTGTCGCCCTTGAACTTGTCCAGCGCGAAGTGAAAGCCGACGGGCGCGGAGAGCGAGAGGTTGGACATGTATATGTACTCGCCCGGCGCGATTTGCCGGTGGATATTCTTCTCCTGGTTCTGGTACTTTCTATTGAGGTGTTCCTCGGCGAAAGCGTTTCGTTTCCTATTCGCGTTCGGGATCACGAAGGCGCTTAACAGCAGGGAGAGCGTGGCGATAATGGCTGCTGACATGATATAGGGGCGCACGATTCGCCTGAAGCTGATACCGGTGCTCAGGATCGCGATGATCTCGCTATTATAGGCCATCTTCGAGGTAAAGAAAATGACCGAGATGAACGTGAAAAGGGCGGAGAAAACGTTAGCGAAGTAGGGCACGAAGTTGACGTAATAATCCAGGATAATATCCATCACCGTTGCCCGCGACTCGAGGAATTTCTCGAGGCGTTCCGATATATCGAACACGATCACGATACAAAGGATCAGCGCCAGGGAAAAGAAAAACGTCCCCAGGAACTTCTTTATTATATATACATCTAATCTCTTCACGCTACAATCTTGTTGTTATTCTCTCGAGCGCGGCGCTCTTCCAGCTCGCGAAATCGCCTGCCGCGATCCTTTCCCGCGCCTCCCGGGCGAGCCACAAATAAAAGGACAAATTATGGATCGAGCAAATCTGCAATCCCAGTATCTCGCCGGCCTTGATCAGGTGGTGCGCGTAGGCCTTGGAGTGGTTATCCACGAAACTCAGCAGGGCGGGATCTAGCGGCGAGAAATCGCGTTCCCACTTCTTGTTCTTGATATTGATCACCCCTTCCGTGGTAAAAAGCATCCCGTTGCGCCCGTTCCGCGTTGGCATCACGCAGTCGAACATGTCCACCCCGAGGGCGATTGCTTCCAGGATATTTTCCGGCGTGCCGACGCCCATCAGGTAGCGGGGTTTATCGACCGGCAGCACGCGGTTGACGCGTTCGATCATCTCGTACATCACCCCGGCGGGCTCGCCGACGGCCAGCCCACCGATCGCGTAACCGTCTCGCTCGAGGGCGACGGCGTGTTCCGCGGCCCGTTCCCGCAGGTCCGGGAAAGTGCATCCTTGCACCACCGGGAAGAGGGCCTGGGGATAGCCGTGCAACGCGTCCGTCGCGTCGAATTGCCGCGTGCATCGTTCCAGCCACCGTTGGGTGCGTTCCAGTGATTCCCGGGCGTACGCGTGATCGCTTTGTCCTGGCGGGCACTCGTCGAGGGCCATCACGATATCCGCGCCGATAGCCCGCTGGATATCCATCACGTTTTCCGGCGTGAAAAGGTGTTTTGACCCGTCCACGTGCGAGCGGAAGGTCACGCCTTCCCCCGTGATCTTGCAGCTACTTGCCAGGGAGAACACCTGGAATCCACCGCTATCGGTAAGGATCGGCCCGTCCCACCCGCTAAAACGGTGCAGCCCGCCGGCCGCTTGCAGCACGCCCGCGCCCGGTCTCAGGTAAAGGTGATAAGTATTTCCCAGGATGATTCGCGCGCCGATATCCTCCTTCAATTCGCGCGCGTGCACGGCCTTGACAGTTCCTGCCGTGCCTACCGGCATGAAAACGGGGGTATCGATTTCACCGTGTGCTGTTGTCAGCCTCCCGGCCCTGGCAGCGGTTCGCGTATCTTTAGCTAAAAGGGTAAATTCCATCAGGTCATCTTGATGGCGCGAAGATACAAGTTTTTATGGAATCGCGGGCATGTCGCGCGATAGCTTTCCCGGGAGTATTATAGATCGCCGGGGGTAGGGCAGATCCTCGAGGCGGGACGACAGATCCTCGAGGCGGGACGACAGATCCTCGAGGCGGGACGACAGATTCCCGGGACGGGACGACAGATTCCCGGGACGGGACGACAGATTCCCGGGACGGGACGACAAAAATTCAAAGAACGCCGGAAGCCCCAAGCCGGAATTTATGCTTACCTTCGGCCCGTTTTGGAAACGTAGATTAATTAAAACAAACGACCATGTATAAAAACATCAAGACAGTATCCTTCGCCGAGGCGGTGAAAACAGTGAAATCAGGAGACCGCGTCCATCTCCACAGCGTGGCCTGCTCCCCGCAAGGCCTCATCCAGGCGTTATGCGCCAGGGGACGCGCCGGGGAACTCCAGAACGTCAGCATCCAGCACCTCCATACCGAGGGCAACGCCCCGTACGCCGGCGCGGAGTACGAGGGAATCTTCCAGCTCGAATCCTACTTCGTCGGCAGCAACGTGCGACGCGACACCCAAGAGGGCTTCGCCGACTACGTCCCCGTGCACCTGAGCGAGACGCAAAAACTCATCCGCGAGGGCGTACACCCCGTCGCCGTCGCCATGATACAAGTCTGCCCGCCAGACAAACACGGCTACGTCTCCATGGGAACATCCGTCGACGCTACCCTCGCCGCCGTCCAAAACGCGCGAGTAGTCATCGGCGTGATCAACCCCAACGTGCCAAGAGCGTGGGGCGACGCCATGATCCCGCTCTCGGCTATCAACGTCTTCTGCGAGGACGATACCCCGCTCATCGAGGCACATGCCACCATCACCACCGAACAAGACGCGCTCATCGGGAAACATTGCGCCGCGCTCATCGAGGACGGGGCCACGCTGCAAATGGGAATCGGGGCAATACCTAACGCCGTCCTGTCGCAACTGGAAAATCACAAGAACCTCGGCGTACACACCGAGATGTTCGCCGACGGGCTACTCCCGCTCTTCGAGAAAGGTGTCGTCAACAACCAAAACAAAAAGCTCGACAAGGGAAAAATCGTCTCCACCTTCCTCATGGGATCGCGGGCCGTCTACGACTTCATCGACGATAACCCCGCCGTCGCCATGATGGACGTCGCCTACACCAACGACCCCTTTATTATCGCGCGACAACCCAAGATGACCGCCATCAACTCCGCCCTCTCCGTCGATATCACCGGACAGGTCAACGCAGACTCCATCGGGTGCAAGTTTTACAGCGGGTGCGGGGGACAACTCGACTTTATCCGCGGGGCCGCCGCCAGCCAGGGAGGAAAACCCATCATCGCGCTACCCTCCATCACGAATAAAGGCGTCTCCAAGATCACCCCAACCCTACTCCAGGGCGCCGGCGTCGTCACAACGCGCTTCGATATCCATTACCTCGTCACCGAGTTCGGGGCCGTCGACCTCTACGGGAAAACTTTCCAGCAACGCGCGCGGGCCATCATCTCTATCGCACACCCGGACCACCAGGAGACGCTCGACAAGGCCGCCTTCGAACGATTCGGGAGCCACTACCACTTTATCACCAGGTAAATCACCATGAACTGGAACACCTTGCTCTCTACCCGGAGGCATCAACCCGGGAGCGCGCCTACTCTCTTCCGGTCGCACGACCGCTCGCAATTCCAGCGAGACTATGACCGGATGATATTCTCCTCCCCGTTCCGACGGTTGCAGAATAAAACGCAGGTGTTCCCGCTACCGGGAAACGTGTTCGTGCATAACCGGCTAACGCATAGCCTCGAGGTAGCAAGCGTCGGACGCTCCCTCGGGACCAAAATCGCACAGCTCGCCAGGGAAAGCGAACGCGTCGACCACCCGGATATCCTCGAGGAAATCGGGACGATCGTCAGCACGGCCTGTCTCGCACACGACCTCGGGAACCCTCCCTTCGGGCACTCCGGGGAGGAGGCCATCTCAGACTTCTTCACCAACGGCGAGGGGCAATTCCTCAAGAAAATGCTCGCCGACGAGGAGTGGGAGGACGTCAGCCGCTTCGAGGGCAACGCGAACGCCTTCCGACTACTAACACACACCTTCCACGGCCGAAGACCCGGCGGGTACACCATGACCTACACCTCGCTCGCATCCATCGTCAAGTACCCGCACGAGTCAAAAGCCGCCACCAAGGGACACAAGTACGGCTTCTTCCAAAGCGAGAAAGAAACATTCCGCGAAATCGCCGACGCGCTCGGCATGATCCTACTCGAGGAAAAACCACTGCAATACGCGAGACACCCGCTCGTATACCTCGTCGAGGCCGCGGACGACATCTGCTACCAGATCATGGACATCGAAGACTCGCGCAAGCTCAACATCCTCTCGTTCGAGGAAACCATCACCACCTTGCTCGGGTTCTACGACAAGGACGAGGACAAGGACGAACTCGAAACCATCGCCCGCACCCGCGAGATCGTCACCGACAAAAACGAGTACATCGCGTTCCTCAGGGCGGGCATCATCAACAAGCTCATCAACGCCTGCGCCAACACCTTCAGACAACACTACGACCAGATCATGAACGGACAACTACGCGGATCGCTCGTCGATCACCTCGACGGCACACTCAAACGCGCCTACGACGCCTGCACCAGCCTCGCCTACGCCCGAATCTATCACACCGGAATCGTCACGAGAATACAAATCGCCGGGTTCAAGATCCTCGCCACCCTCCTCAAGGAGTATATCGACGCGATCCTCGAACCAAGAACGTATTACGCGCGAAATATCCTCTCCATCATGCCTGAACAATACAAGGTAACTCCACAAGATCCACTCTACGCGAAAGTCCAAACCGTCATCGATTACGTCTCCGGGATGACCGACTCGTACGCGCTCGACCTCTACAGGAAAATCAAGGGGATCGACCTACCTGAAATCCGCTAAGCGCGCGACGGGAAGCTCCACCGACGACGCGCGACACGCGACCAAAACGCGAAAACCTGCCACGGACGCCACGCGAGCATGACAAAATGTCAACCGCAAGCAAGCGGCACGTCGTTTGAATCCCCTCCCGGCGTGGAATAATTGTTAAACTATAAAACAAGGAGGAACAAATTATGAACCTGATTAGAAGAAACCAACACTGGCTGCCTGACGTGTTCAGTGACTTGTTTGACAACGACTGGATGTACAAGGCAAACGCGACCGCGCCGGCTATCAACGTGATCGAATCCGAGAACGAATACAAGATCGAGGTCGCCGCGCCGGGCATGACCGGGAAAGATTTCCGCGTACGCGTCGACGAGGACAGCAACCTCGTGATCTCGATGGAAAAGCAAGTCGCGGAAACAAACCCCGGCGACTCTCCAGCGCTTTACTTGCGCCGCGAATTCTCGTACAGCAAGTTCGAACAAAAAATGATCCTGCCCGAGAACACGGACAAGGAGAAGATCTCCGCCAAAATGGAAAACGGCGTCCTCGAGGTCGCCATCCCAAAGGTCAAGGAGGAGGACCTCAAGAAGAACACGAGGACCATACAAATCTCGTGACGACGGTCGCGAGAAAACATCACGGGGGCTGCCTGCACTTGCAGGCAGCCCCTTTTTTTCTGGACGCGTCCCGCCGCTTTAGCACCAGTGACGCCCGCCCGCGACAGCCTTTCCCGGCCATGATAAACCCTCTCGCCACGCCGCGACAGCCTTTCCAACTACTCTATAATATAATCGCGCGCGCGCGAGGGCGTTTTAAAATATTTTAAGACGCGGTCGCTTGCACGCGAGGGGGGCTCAAGGTGTCTTGGGATGTAGTCGATCGCGCGCGACCGCGTTTAAAAATATTTTGACGCGCGGCAGCTTGCCCGCGACAGCCATTCCCAACAGTTGGAAAACCTGTCGCGCTCGCGCGACAGCATTTTCCAACTGTTGGAAAACCTGTCGCGGTGGCGCGAGAGACTTTCCAACTGTTGGAAACCTTCTCGCGGCGGCGCGAGAGACTTTCCAACTGTTGGAAAACCTGTCGCGGCGGCGCGAGAGACTTTCCAACTGTTGGAAAACCTGTCGCGGGCGCGCGAGAGACTTTCCCCCGGGGGGAAACCTTGTTGCACGCGCGCGAGAGACTTTCCCCCGGGGGGAAACCTTGTTGCACGGGCGCGAGACACTTTCCCCCGGGGGGAAGATCGGAAGATCACACGTCTGAACTACAGTCCCCCCGTTGACTCTGGTGGTGCGGGGGGGTGG